>JBASAV010000001.1:0-1966 GCA_049650785.1 Lewinella sp.
AAGCAGAATACCCTATCCTGGGAAGAATCGCTAGTTTGAATACTTACGAGAGCTTCTACTCCGCCGAGGCGGGTCGCTACCCTTCGCAACTTGAGCACTACCTCGACACGTATTTTCAGTTCGTGGATTATTCGGACCCCGGGTACAATGACCTGGCTTGGACCTACGAAGGGCACCGCACCTTCACGAATCAGATCTTCGCGATGATCCCCCCTGACAAGCTAGCCGGGCTGCTGCTCGAAGAAACCAGAAAATGGCCCGCAGCAAGCCGCGCCCGGCTGCTGGCTCGCAGTGGAGCCCTGGCTGCCCTACTACCTCAGCGCCACCAGGCCGTTATCCAGCTGGCCGATAGCATTGCAGCGGAATACCGTGACCTCTACCCCGCCGCAGTGGAGGCCATGGAACGGCAAACCGAATCGATGAAGACGTTCATCATCGGAGCCCAGGCTCCTTCCTTTACCGCGGAAACGCCTTCGGGAGATTCCATCAACCTGGAAAGCCTTCGCGGTCAGGTGGTCTTACTGGATTTTTGGGCCAGTTGGTGCGGTCCCTGCCGGCGGGAAAATCCAAACGTGGTGCGGATGTATAATAAATTCAAAGACCGGGGATTCGAAATTCTCGGCGTAAGTCTCGATGACAAGCAGGATCGCTGGGAGCAGGCCATAACGGCTGACAAGTTGGAATGGCTCCACGTGTCGGACCTAAAGGGGTGGCGGAGTGCATACGGCCGCCTCTACGGCGTCACGAGTATCCCCCAAACCGTGCTGTTGGACCGCGACGGCCATATTCTGGCGCGGAATTTACGCGGAGCGGACCTAGAGCGTAAGCTTGCGGAGGTACTGGGCGTTAAGTAATTGTCAGCCGCTTATCCCCTAACTTTACCCCAATGAAGACATTCAAATCCCGGCTTCTTACCGTACTCGTCGTAGTACTGGTTACGGTCGGTCTCGATCAGTGGACCAAGTATTTAGCCACTGTTCATCTACAGGGTGAGCCCGACCAGTTTTTTCTGGGCGGTATCCTGCGGTTGACTCACGTCCATAACACGGGCGCCTTTCTGAGCATAGGTTCCGGATTGAACGACTTCTGGCGGCCGTTGCTCCTCAATCTCTTCCCCGCCCTCCTACTGATCGCTTTGCTATACTACATTTTCCGGGAGAAGCTGCTGAACGCGTGGCAGGTGATTGCTCTGTCGCTAATCGTAGGTGGGGGTTTGAGCAATATCGTTGATCGCCTGCTCTACGGTCACGTAGTAGATATGCTTCATCTCAAGGCTTTAGGCCTACAGACCGGCATCTTCAACGTCGCCGATATGGCCATCATGGCCGGCATGTTTATCATGCTACCCTTCGCCCTGCGTCCCGAAAAGAAAGAGGAAGTAGAACCGGAGATAACCACCACCCTCGAACCTGAGCACCGCGACGAAGAGACTTCTATCCGCTAGTCGCCGCCGTCCGCTCCCAGAAAGTCGACGTTCCGGCGTAGGCCACTGTATTTGGTCCGCTTCACCGCTGACTTTCGAAAGACTTTCCGGAATACTTCTTCCGTCATTTCCATCCACTCCCGCTTACCCATGCCCGGCAGATCCGGATGCGGGGCGAAGGCGGGCTCTTCGTGGGGTGTGCTGAAACGGTTCCATGGACAAACCTCCTGGCAAATATCACAACCGAACGCCCAACCTTCCATCCGGCCGCTGAACTCCTCGGGGATGGCCTCCTTCAGTTCGATCGTCAGGTAGCTGATACACTTGCTTCCATCTACGATGTACCCCTGCGGGCTTATGGCATCCGTGGGACAGGCATCTATGCACCGGGTGCAGGTTCCGCAATAATCCCGGATGGCAGCGTCCACCGCCGGATTGAGATCGCTGATGATTTCCGCAAGAAAGAAATAGGATCCTGATTTAGGGTTGAGGAGAAGCGTGTTTTTCCCGACCCAGCCAACTCCTGCGCGCGCCGCCCAATCC
>JBASAV010000002.1:0-1779 GCA_049650785.1 Lewinella sp.
GTGCTGACGGCATCGTACAGCAGTTCTTCCGGGGCGAGATCCGCTATCAGCAACAGGATATGGACATCCTGTCTACCTGGGAGGCACCCGTTTTTTCCGCCAAGGTGACCTACAAATTTGGTAACCGCTTCCTGAAGAAACGGGAAACCCGCAACAGTGCCAGCCAGGAAGAACGCGGCCGGATCGGGGACTGATCCAAGCAAAACCTCGCCAAAATAAGAACGGCCCCTCCGACAACGAAGGGCCCGAACGGCCGGGTTAGGGGGGGAATGCGATTAACCCAGCTTTCTCTTGATGTAGGCGGGCAGGCGGCCCTTGTCGTCGAGTTCGACCAGCTTTTCGAGCAGTTCGTCCTTACCGAGGACTTCCTTATTGTCTTTATAGTCGGCGATCACGCTCCGAATGCCCGCCAGATTGGCTTTGTCCGGATTAGGGACCGGGTGAGCGACTACGAACTCGATGTAGCCGGCCATGAACATGGGTACCGACTCCCCGTACTGGAGGAAGGGCATCTTATCGTCCAGCGTCAGGGTGATTTCGGTAGTCTTATTCAGGTACCAGCCCAGGTAGTTGGCGGCCTGGCGACGCTTTCCGGGTAGCTTCTTAGCCGGGCTGTCCTGTAAGAAGTGGACGTACTCCATCAGTTTGTAGTCCTCATCGGAGAGTTCAGTGGCCGCAGCGCGGGTGGTCTTGGCGGCGGGTGCCGGTGTTTCCGGATCCGTATCGGACACATCGACGGACGCGTAGACATCCTGAGCCATGGCAATAGAGGAGAGGAAGACCACTAGCGCGGTCAGTAGATTTTTCATGGAATTTGCTTTGTGGGATACGACGCCATTATGGCGCGATCCCGGGTGCATAACATACGTCGGCTGTCCGGTAATAACCGGTACAGTCGGCAGGCTAGCGCGCCTGTTCCTTGTCGGAATCGGCCAGTGCCTCCTCCTCGAGCTCGGCCTCGGCCTCTTTCGCGCGCTCCTTTTCGATTTTTTCGAGTTCCTTGGTGACCAGCTTACCCAGCTTATCCTTCTCCTGCAGCTTGACCAGCTTATCCAGTTGTTTGTCGCGTCCGAATACGTCGGTATTGTCGAGGTAGTATTCCGCGACGCTCTCCAGGGCGGTCAGGTTTTTGGCAAGTTCGTCCGCTTCCGGATCCTGCAGATCAAGTTTGGCGTAGCTACCCATAAAAATGGCCATCGACTCGCCGTACTGAAGATAGGGCATCGCAAAGGCGTGCAGTTCGACGGTCACATCGGGACTACCGACCAGCCACTTGGTCAGGTAGGTAACCGCTTGCTTGCGTCGCGATTCGTAAACATCGGCGGGAAAGCGGCGTAAGTGATCCACCACTTCAATGACCTTGTCGTTCTGGGCCGTGTAGTCAGCCTCCGACCGATAGTTTACATCCGGTATGGTGATCTCCTGCGCGTAACTGAAGGTGCTGCAGAACAGCGATAAAGCAAGTAAAAAGTTTTTCATGAGGTGGGGTTGCTATAGGTAATTAACGACCCACCCGAACTTTATTGGACGTGTTAAGAGAATTTTCTGGCTCGGATTTAAGTCCTCAGCGCCGAAAATTCACCTCCGCTACCCCATTGTAGTAAGACTCCAGCTGCGTACCGCGGGGCTCGCGGGTTTTGATCTTCAAGGGCATGGTCAGGGTCAGGCTGTTCCCATCAAATCGATCGATAAATTGCAGGCGGCTGGTCTGGTAAGCGGCATCTGTAAGCTTGATAAAGTTTCGGTCTCTGGTAAGTGTCCAATCGCCCTGCCCAATCA
>JBASAV010000003.1:0-9105 GCA_049650785.1 Lewinella sp.
GCAAGATATACCAAGCCCGTTTGTCGAGCGGACAAAACCCCGCCGATGTAACGGTCAGCGAGATCGTGAATCACATCGTCGACCAGGTGAAGGAAGGAAAGTGGAACCCCACCAAAGTAGGTGGATGGAGAGGAAACTTCGGTTACCTGATGGGTGGGAACAAGTAAACACCCGATCCCGAATAAGAAAAGCCCCGGTTCGCTAAGCGAGCCGGGGCTTTTTATTTAGAAGTTGTAGGTGAAGCCCGACCGAATCTCGTAGGGTGTATCGTTAGCGTACTCCCGGGGAGTGAGGCGGAAGAGGATCATGAATTCAAAGCCGGCCGAGCCGGGTCCCCCACCCTGGTTGATGCCGCCGCCCAAGAAGGGGATGGCGCGGGTCACACGGTTGCCAAACTGATTGGACCCGAAGAATCCAAAGTCTTTTTCGCTAAGGAGGCTGTACTCCGCGTGCAGGAAGAAGCTGCGGTAGACTTTCGCCCGGCCAAACAGGCCTGCCGACCAGGTAATGGAATTGTCGGTCCCGATAGCATCGTTGTTGTAGCGGGTATATATGAGGCTGGCGCGCGGACCGGCGCTAAAAATGCTATTGAATTTATAGCCCACCATCGGAGACAATCCGATGCGGAACAGGCTGCTGAACTGATTAGCGGAAAAGCCGATAGTGGCTCCGGCGCCGTACCAGAGGTCTCCGGCTTCATTATCCTGAGCCGGAGCCCTACGGGCAGAGCCATAGCCCAGATCGTCGCGCGCGGCATCCTCACGGGTCTGAGCCGAAGACAGAGAAGATAGCAGCAGGCCAATAAGCAGGAAAAACATATACAGACGCGGCATAGAGCGGGGATTAATGGTCGGCAAAGATAACGGTGGCCCGAAGGATTGCGTTGTCTACCGAACGGTTTGTACTAGCTTTAGGCTGATGACCGACCGTAAGAAAACGGGAGACGCCGGTGAAGCGTTGGCCAGAGCCTACCTGGAGGGGCAGGGTTACCGGATCGATCGAACCAACTATCGGTACCGGCGTACGGAGATCGATCTGATCGGTTGGGACGGGAACATCCTGGTGTTCGTGGAGGTCAAGACCCGTACTTCCCAGGCATTCGGTCACCCAAGTATATTCTTCAAGCCCGCGCAGCAACGCCGGATCAGCCGGGCGGCTTCGGCGTACATGGAAGAAATTGACTACGAGTGGGAAATCCGCTTTGATCTCATCGCCATTCTCTACCGGTCGGAAACCGATTATCGCCTGGATCACTACCCGGATGTCTTCTTTCCCGGCCTCCACTGATCCGGTCAGAGCCCTTTCCGCTTCATCTGCAGGTATTCGTTGATGGTCTGCCCCGTCAGTTTTTCCGGGGGGGTGAGGATCACGCGGATGCCGTTGCGCCGTAGCCGCAGGGCCATCAGCTGCCTTTCCTGCACGTAGCGGCGGGCGGTACTCTTGCGGTATACGGAGCCCAGGTCGGGCGTGGGCTCGCTCAGTAGAGCGGCCACCTCCGTATTTTCAAAAAGGATGACGACCAAAGAGTGGTGCCTCGCGATTCGCTTCAGCACCGGCATGACCCGGTCGAGGGCATAGTTACTCTCAAAATTGGTGAATAAGAGGAGCAGGCTCCGTCCGGGCAGAAAACGCCGGGTGGCGTAATAGAGCAGGTCATAATCACTTTCTCCCTCCCGCTCGCGCTGCCGGTACAGCGTCTCGAGAATACGGTGCAGTTGGTCCGACTTACTATCCGCCGGAATGACGTCGCCGAGCTTATCGGAAAAGGTTATCAGGCCGGCACGGTCCTGGCCGTCGAGGATGACCCGGGTCAGGGCGAGGCTGGCGTTAATGGCGTAGTCGAGCAGGCTGAGTCCTCCGAAGGGCATCAACATCGTCCGGCCTTTATCGATAATGGAATAGATCCGTTGGGCGCGCTCCGTTTCGTACTGGTTGACCATCACTTGCCCGCGGCGTGCCGTCGCCTTCCAGTTGACACTGCGCAAGTCATCTCCCTTTACGTATTCCTTGATCTGGTCGAATTCGTAGCTACGGGCCACGGGCCGGGGTTGTCGACTACCGCTGAGCGCGCTGGCCGCCCGTGCCTCCAGACTAAATTTTTTCATCTGCACGATGCTGGGATATACTGCCACATCCTTCCCTCTGGGTAAGACCAGACGGCGCTCAGCTAGCCGCCAGCCGGTCTGCAGGAAAATATTCAATGACCCGAAGCGGTATACCCCCCGGGTGAGGGGTCGGAGGGGGTAAGTAAACGCCTGTTGGCTACGGGCAGGAAGGTGCAGGGGGATACGTTGGTCACGCACCTGCAGTTGTTCCGGCAATTCATCCGTTACCACGGCCCACAGGTCTGCGTTTCCCGTATTGCGCATTTCGATGGCTACCGGGAGCTCATCGCCCAGAGAGAGTACTCCCGGCAATTTTCTTTCGCCCCCTACCCGGCTACTATACTGATACAGCCGGTACACGTCGTAGAGGGTTAACACAAGGAGCAAGCCGGCGGTACCCACCGCCACGGGATATAGTGGCGTATAGTAGAATCCGAGTGCTGACAGCACTACCAATCCACCCAGAGTGTAGAAGAAGCGGTTGCCGAGGTAGATATTCGACAAATGCGTTAGGAAAGGTTTAATTCCATCGCTCACGACGGCCAAACTAAACTAAATTCACCGGACCAGGCGTTGAGTGTTAATAATCCGGACCTTTGAAATTACCCTTGCTCTTTTTCGTTGCCCTGATCACGCTGAACGGTTGCAGTTCCTTCCGTCCACCGAGTAGCGTCCGCAATCCATCGCGGGGTGGAGGCTCGGCTACGGTAGAACGTAGCCGGACACCGCGTCCGGCCAAGCGGCCTACTACGGCGCGTACCCGCAAGCCGGAAAAGGTTGCTACCCTGGAGCGGCGCAGTGGGCCTACCGCCATGGTGCGCAGCGAATTGGTCAGTCAGGCGGAAACGCTTTTGGGTATACGCTACAAATACGGAGGCAACACCCCGAAAGAAGGATTCGACTGCTCCGGCTTCGTGAAGTATCTGTACAACGATCAGGGCTTAGACATCCATCGGGTGTCCCGTGACCAGGCGACTCAGGGTAAACCCATCGATCCGGCCACGGCTCAGGCCGGCGATCTGGTATTTTACCGCCGGGGACCGAATCAGCCCGTTTTCCACGTATCCATGATCGTGGATGCTGCACCCGGAGAGATATGGGTCATCCATCCGACCAGCAGCCGGGGTGTCATTCGGGAAAATATATTGGCCTCTTCCTACTGGCGCCCGAAGATCTACAACGTGCGGGATTTGATCCGGTAAACCACCCTTAATTCTTACCGTCCGGGATGTCGGGAGTCGGGTCTTTCGAATTAATCTGACTACGATTACCCGTCCCTTGCTGGAGCTCCCGCTGCCGCATAGGCATACCGTCTACTAATTCCAGCAGAACGGACACCGGGGTAACCGTGTTTTTGGCGCGGAATTTTTCCGTCCCGTCCAGGCCCACCAGCGATAACTCGAGCTGATAGGGCTGAGCAGAAAACTGGTCGTAGAAGTATTCCGAACTGCTTTCGGGCAGGAAGAGGCTGGTGTTCTCGTGGACGCCTTCGGGGGTGACCATCATGATCACGATACGCCGCTCGCGAAGCTCTTCCTGTGCCTCCGTGAGGGCGGCATACTGCTTCAAAAAAAGCGGATCATCCAGACTGGGGGCAAAAACCACGATGACACGCGATTTCCACTGAAACTCGGTGAGGCTCTGTGCCGGAAGACACAAGGGCAGGGCCAGGAATAACATCAGGGTGGTGGCAAGTTTCATATCGATAAAACGCGGTCGGTTATTCCGATGTTCCGGCCAGGGCTACCATGAGCGCCCGGAAAGACTCGGGTTCGCTGTATAGGGCGTCCTGGTAGGTAGTGGCCCGCAGTCGAAGATTCCTGGCTACATCGTTGCGTAATTCCAGCTCGATGGAAATGTTACCGAACTTTTGTTCCAGACCGCCGCGGGCTACCGGTCCGGCCAGACGCTGCTTGCGGGTCCGCGGTTTGAGATAGTGGCGCTCCTGCGTTTCCACCCAGTCGGGCCGGCTGAAAACGCGCCGGTCACTGATCTGCGTTCGGTAGTTGAGTTCCAGCACCCGCTCCTTCAGATAGTGAAAAAAATGGGTGATCTCGACCCGAGTGTACTGAGTCTCGCTGAAGTGGATGACGAATCCTTTACTACTGGGGGTATCCAGAAAGTCTACGGCGCGATCCCCGTTATTGTTGGTTTGGTACAGGGCGTACTGGTCGGTCAGCCAGTCGAGGAGTCGACGACGTGCCAGTGTCCTTTTCCACCGGGCATAATCCGCCTGTTCGGCTTCGTCCCGCTCGATCATTTCGTGAACGGCCGGGTCACTGGGACCGCTGTTTTCCGCTTCGGCGAATAGACTGGTAATTTTCTGCCAAAAGGTGGCCATAACTATCGTTTTAACCGGCTGATCTCTCCGCGGTAGTGTAATTCCCGCTCCGGTGTGTATCCGAATTCCGCCGCCGGCAACAGCCGGTTGAGCGTTTTGGTGACGAGAAGTAGCTGTTCCGCCGGAATGCTGAAGCTGTGCCCCTCCCCCTCGGTGTCGTAGATATAAAGCACCCCGCTGCGCATGAGGTTTAGCCCGAATGGCATTCGCTCGGTCACCATGCTGTAAACCCACACGAAGCGGTCCGGAGATTCGCGCAGGTCCTCCTGCCACGCCGCTACCGGCTGCCGGCCGAGGAGTCGGACCAGCCAGAAAGCTCCGAAAGTGGCCGCCAGCGATCCGGCAAAGGGCCACCAGGCGGAGTACCGTAATGACAGCGCACAGAGCAGTAATCCGGCGACGACCAGGAATACGGCCATCAGCAGCTGGCTACGGTGTTCCCGCTCGATACTCCGCCACAGCGGATCAAGGCCCGGATGACGAATCAGTCGGTCGGCAGCTTTCATGTCTGTTATAGTAGGGAATCGGTTATTTGGTTTAACCCATTCCCGCTTTTTCGCGGCAACCCTTAAACATGGAAGATTACTGTTACGCTTTATGCGTGCACCGGTACCTTTAAGCGAATTTGCCCAGTATCCCACCTATGTCGGATGAGCTATACATTCAGTCTCACGCCTACGTCCTGACGCTTGACGGCTCCGGCCTCATTGCATCGGCCAGTGACAACCTGGAGCGGGTATTGGGCAGGGAAACCAAAAGCATCATTGGTCGGCCGGCTAGCGAGTTATTTCGTCCCGACACGCTGCAAGCTATACAGGCAAGCTTGCAACCAGATTCATTGGAGGAGATTCTCCTCGGGCCCACCGAACCGGTTGCCTGGGGCAACCGGCAAATAATCGCACACGCTTTTGACGGCGGTCTACTATTGGAAGTGGAACCCTACGCCAACCCCATCTACACGTTTTCCCGCGAAGCCGCGCTGCGCCGGATAAACCAACGTATTCTACAGGCACCAACAGCTCCCGAACTGCTGGCGGGCGTATGTGAGGACGTTGCCGAGTACCTGCTGTACGACCGGGTGGTGGTCTATAAAGTCGACGCGGATGGATCGGGGTCCATCCGGGAAGAATACAACAACGGTAAATTTCCTACCCTCAAGGGAATGCGTTACCGCATGGAGGATTTGCCAGGGGAAACACACGATCGCTTTGGCAGAGAGATCGTACTGAGTTATCCCTCCCCCGACAGCGCCAAATCGCAGATGGTCGGACACGTCGGCGAAGCAGAAACCCTTATCCGCCACCACCTGGGCAGCCGCGAAGTATATCCCACGCTCGAGCGTTTTGCCAAGGAATCAAAGGTGTGCGGAATTGTGAGCATTGCACTATGGCACGACGACAAACTCTGGGGAATCATCAACGGACACTCGCGGAAGGAAGTCTACCTGGATCATCAGCTTCGCAATTTTGCCTACGTGATTGGGTCACTCACCAGTCAGGCCTTAGCCAACCGGGCCTCTAATCTCAGCCACCGACGCTTGTTGGCATCGGAGTCCATCCAAACGCGCATTCGCGAGAACCTGGCGGGCGCCGCCAATCTGCTCGAGGGACTGCAGCGCGCGGATCCCAGTTTAGTCGATCTAATTCCGGATACTTCGGGAGTCGCCATTCTGCTGGACGGCGAATTGGTCACCATCGGAACCACCCCCGCCGTCAACCAAATCAGTGAACTGCTCTCCTGGGCGGGATCCAAAGTAGCCAGCCGGGATATCCTAGCGACGGACAACCTAGCGGCCGTATACGATAGCAAAGTCGACCTGGCGGCTACGGCCTCAGGTATCATGCTGCTTCCCCTAAACAGCCGCTGTACGGATTGGATCGCCTGGTTTCGCGGTGAACGAACCCAAAAGATCAGGTTCGGTAGCCGCAAGGCGGATAGCCTGCGATCGGGTGACCGGCGGTTCGAGTATACGGAGGAGATCCGCCGGGGCTTCTCCCTTCCGTGGACGAAGGAGGATCTGGATACCGCGAAAGACCTGCAAACTTACATTCGGGAGGTGGTAATGGAGCGCTACAGTCACCTGACCCGGATCAACCGTCGGTTACAGATCGCCTACGAAGAACTTCAATCCTTCAGCTATACACTCAGTCACGATCTGCGGGCCCCACTACGGGGGATTGACGGTTTCGCCGAGATTCTGATGGAGGATTATGGGCATCAAATAGACGAAACCGGGAAGTCACTCATCGAGGTCATTCAGCAGAATGCCGCGCGGATGAACGGCTTTCTCTCCGATATGCAGGAACTGAGCCGGATCGGTCGGTCCGCCCTCTCCCTGGCCGACCTGGACGTAACCTCCCTCGTCGAAACGGTAGTCCGGACGGTCCAAACGCAGATCGGTCAACCGGTGAACGTACAAATACGGGGCCCCCTGCCCCCCTTGCGAGGAGATGAACAGTTCATAACCATGGTATTCCGGCACTTGATTGCCAATGCGGTGAAGTACAGCAGTGGGTCAATTGACCCAATCATCGAGGTCGGATACCGCAGCTCCAACGAGTTCGGTGACGGGGAATTCTACGTAGCCGATAACGGCATCGGTATCGATAAATCCCACCACGAGCGGGTGTTTGGCATGTTTAACCGGCTGGTCACGAACGATGATTATCAGGGCAACGGAATAGGGCTGGCCATCGCGCGCCGGATAATCACCCGGCACAATGGAAACATACGGGTTGAAAGTGAAGCGGGGCGGGGCGCCACCTTTTTGTTCTACACCGACCCAATTGTTTTAGAGGCTGGTAAACCATTGTTATAAAAATTCAGTTAACTTTAAGTCTGTCCAGATTTTTTGTGTTCAACCGGTTCCTTACTACTCCCTACACATGTACGCCAATCAAATTCTTCTCGCAGAAGACGACTCCACCGACGCCGAATTTTTTCAGCGTGCTTTGCAGCGTCTGGATTCTCCTCCCGAGTTGCTTTGGTGTAAGAATGGGTTGGAGGCCCTGGAGGGTTTGACCAGTGCATCGTCCACAGGTCCCCTACCCCGGCTGGCCATCCTGGATATCAAGATGCCCGGAATGAGCGGTCTCGAACTACTCGAGAAGCTCAAACAGAGCGAGCGGACAAAAAACTTACCGATCATAATGATGTCCAGCAGCGATGAACCACAGGACATCGCCAGAGCTTACGATTGCGGCGCTAACGGTTACATGGTGAAGCCCAATCGCTTCCAGGACCTGCGCGAACTGGTCGGCTCCATCAACTCATTCTGGATCAAAGCCAACCGGCTACGCCCCATTCTGGGATGACCGAACACATCCGTTAGTCGATAGTTATGATCTGTTAGAGCATTTATTGAAACCACTCTCACCAGGCGGCGTTCAACAACGCGCGCGACGCGTCATCGTCTCGTTGAAGAGTGGTTGCACAGAGATTATTGCATGCATTTACCTCATGACCCGGTAGCCGAATCTATCCGTAAAGTTTATCCCTACCAAGTAGACCTAGAGAACTGCGAGGATGAGCCCATCCGCCACATTCAGGTGGTACAGGCCCATGCCTGCTTGTTGGTGGTGGATTTGGAAGATCTCATGGTGCGCTACGTCAGCGAGAACGCCAAGGATATCATCGATATTCCCTGGACGGAGGTTTTAGACCGCCCCGTGCAGGACGCGCTAAGCTACGAGGTAACCGCGCAAATATCGGTCGGCCTGAACCGGGAGGAAGGTTTCGAAACCCTGAATCCGATCCAGACCTTCTTCTCGGTACGAGACGAGCGGGTGCTGAAAAACCTCATCGTTCATCGCGATCAGGATTTTCTCTACATAGAGGTAGAAAGTGCCTCCGAATTTTTGCAGGCCTCCCGGTACCAGCAATTACTATCCCGCGCGATATCCAAGATTCAACGGATAAAGGAATACGACGACCTGTTTGCGGAAACGGCGGCGGTTATCCGGCAGGTCACCGGTTACGACCGGGTTATGGTCTACAAATTCGATCGACAGTTCAACGGCGAGGTCATTGCCGAGGCACGCGCCGAACACCTGGAACCCTTCGAAGGGCTCCGCTATCCGCACACCGACATACCTAAGCAGGCGCGTGACCTCTATCTGAAGACCCGGGTCCGGCTGATTACCAATGGAGAGGCGCCCCCCTCCCGGGTACGGGCCAGTGACGAGGTAGGTAGCGAACCGCTCAATATGGAGTCGGTACTATGCCGCGGTGTTTCGCCCGTGCACCTGGAGTACCTCTCCTACATGGGGGTCAATAACTCCCTAAGCGTGGCCATCGTCCTGGAAGGTAAGCTATGGGGGCTGTTCGCCTTGCACCACTACACACCGCGTTTCGTGGATTACAGCATTCGGTCGATGCTGGCCTTCGTCGGCCAAATCTTTAGCGGTCACCTATCCCTTCAATCGGCCAACCGCTACCGGCAAGAGACGCTGACGCGTAACCTCGCCCGCCTGGCCATCGGGGAGATGATCACCAAGACCCGCGATCTTTTCGAGGGCCTGACTATGGGCACGCACAATATCATGAACATGTTCCCGGAGATTTCCGGTGCGGCCGTTCACTTCGAGCATCGGTACGAAGCCTTCGGTACCACGCCTCCGCTTCAGGACATCTCGGACCTCGTGACGTACATAGGAGACC
>JBASAV010000004.1:0-7766 GCA_049650785.1 Lewinella sp.
TCCGCGCCAGCCGTGGTCGGAGCGATGCACTCTCCCTCGTGGGCGTGATCGGGCAGGACCGTGATGCGACCGATGGGGCTACAGAGCAAGGGGTGTGGGTAGGTCTCCCGCCAGAATCCGCCGATCCAACTGGAGTATATTTTTGGAGCGATGTTCTGCGGAATATCGTCCGACTGATCGTCGAACTGGGAACCGGTATCGCGGCCGCTCTGGTTGGTGTCGTTGCGTTGCGGGTCGACCATGCCCACCTTTCCAGAAGCGTTGTCCCAAAGGCGCATTTCGCGTACGCGCGGTACGGACCCGCACAGGCTTTTCCCGAGATTGCCGTGATCGCCGGTGGCAAAGACGCCGCCGCCCGCATTCATGAAGTCGGTAAGGATCAATAATTCGTCGTTCCCGAGTTGTTGCCCATTCTCGCCGCGGTCGGCACCGAATAGCCATACCTGATCGTAGGTATTGTCTCCAAAGTGATCGCTGTCTTCGAATCGGAAGTTGGCAATGCTCCGCGCTACGGCCACGCCGGGGTCCCCGACAAAGCCGCCACGATGGGCCAGGGTGATATCAAACCGGACGTAGGAGCGGCCGTCATGCTTCAGCGCACCAACAAAGGTGGACAGTCCAAAATCGCCGGTACCAAAATCCAGGAAGCCATTGGCCAGCAGAAGGACTCGCACCCGACACGGTGAGCGCCACCAAGGGTATACAAGTCGAGGATCCTTCGCGATCAGTTCATCGCGGAATTTCAGTTGGGAGCTTATGAACTGGTTATCGGGTAAAATCGGATGTAAGGTGGGCATGGTAAGCGGTGTTGTTTGAGCATTCCATGCACCAGACCAAAAAGATGTTACACCTTATTTAAATAATTTTACTGCTCCAATTTACAAGCTTTAGCCCCTAAACATCTCATAAATCTACCATCCCCCCTGGTCAAACCAGTAAACAGTGCCAGTGTGCCCGCTACCCGGTTCGGTTGCAACCGGACTACACATTCAGACAGAAAGACCGCCCGAACATGAAGTATTGGGTACTAATTTCCAATGTGAGGGTTAGGCAGTATGGGGCGTCCACTACGACAGCCCCCCTACCTAGAGCTATACCGCAGCTTGACGCCCGCCCCCGCGGTTAACCTACTCCCCCCCAAACATCACCCGATAGGTCTTCACCACCCCACCGTAATCAAAGTGTACCAGGGCAGTCCCGTCTGTCCGACTGGCCGGCTCGATCTCGATCTCTACGCGCGGGTCGCTGGCGGTGGCCGTGACCTCGGCGATTTTATCACCGGCCGGTATCGTGACCGCATACTGATCCAGAGTAACGAGGCCGTTTTCCTCGGTCGACCGGATGGGGTGCTCCGGCATTTCCACCTCCTCGCCGTTCACCTGGATGCTGACGGTGGGCGGAACGTGGCGCTCGATCTCGTGTCCCGCGGCACTGAAGCCCAGCCCGGCCAAGTCGAAGAGAGTCATCGAGTCCGTCGCTACGGCTCGTAAAAAGATGGCGTGTTTCCCTTCCAGGCCGTCGACCGCCTCGGATACATCCGCCCGGTAGCGTTGGGTCTCCGCGGATGCTCCTGCGGGTACGGTAATCGTCGCGATCTGCTCGCCGCCCCAGGTCTCGTTGGCGTACGGACCGTCCAGCCACACCTCGACCGTGAAGGCCTGCTCCGTGAGTGGTTTTAGCCACAGGTTGACTTCCGTACCGTTGCCGGTCTCCGTACCGGCAAAGGGGCGTACACCCTTGGTGGACTCCGCGAGCCCGCCAAAGCCAAAGTATTTGTAGCCAATCACGTCACCCGGCAGGACGCCGGTGACCGGCATGCTATTGTCCCAGATATCCCAATTGTCGGACTGGCTGCCCTGATTCGACAGGTAGGCCGCGTAGCCGGCGCTGTAGTAGCGGTAGGGGTCCAGCCCGTATATCTGAAAGCCCTCGCTGGTCACCTCGGCGCCGCGGTAGACATTGCCCTGGCTATCCTCTGCCTGCCAGGTTTCATCATCGGCGTAGGGATCGTAGGCGCGGATGGTCACCTTGCCGCCATCGGCTACGGTCGCCTCGTCCCACTCGATCGTTACCGGGGCCACCATCGGCTGGCGGGCGCCTCCGAAGCCACGCGGTGCCCGGTGGTAGAAGGCGTACCACTGGTCGTTGATCAGCTCCACGCTGCCGTGGGTATTGTGCCCGGAGTAGGTTGTCGTGAGCGCCGAGCCATCCTCGTTCGGAACCACGGCCCGGCTGTCCACCAGCACGCCACCGCTCTTCCAGGGACCCAGCGGCGTATCCCCGTAGGCGTAGCGCAGGGCGGAGTTGGTGCTGCTCAGGCCGTAGTCCGGACCGGAATAACCGCTGTATACCCAAACGTACTTATTGCCGATCTTCCGGATGGAGGCTGCCTCGAAAAAGTTGAAGGCGCCCAGATCCTGACCAAGAAAAACATATGGGTAGCCGGCATCCGGATCCCGCACCTCCCCGTAGCGACGGCTCGAGGGGATGAAGCGGTCGATCCGCTCCTTACCCGGACGGATGCTGTACATCGTTTCCGGATCCAGTTCCCCGGCCTGAGAACGCTGGAAGCCCCAGTAGCCGAAGGCACGGTAACCGGCCTCGGTGTCCACCTCCACGGAATCGGAACCGTACTCGATGTAGACAGCCGGATCGAAACCCATCGTGCTGCCCTCGACGGCGCGGGTGCTATCCGGGCTAGCGTTCAGCACCGTGAAGGGGCCATCCGGCCGGGTGCCCTTCGCCACCAGTGCCTCGCGATCCCGCCCGCGGCTGTGCGGATATAGATAATATACCTTGGCACCGTCGGCCTCCCTTACCTCCACGAGGTCCGGGGCGTACATCACGTCCCACGTTCCCTCCACGAAGTAAGTGAAGATGGAGCCCTCGTCGCGCCAGTCGGACAGGTCCTCCACCGGGGCGGACCAGGCACGAATATCGGGGCCGCAATAACTGCTTATCCGCACGTCGTGGGAGCCGATAATGTACGCGCGGTACTGCCCGGGATTGTCGGGGTCCTCGAAGACGCGCGGCTCACCGTCGGGCAGGTGCTCCCACAGGGGCAGGTAGGGATTACCGTAGCCGGGGTTGTTGAATTCGGTGGTCGGGGTGATGGTTTCCGTCCGCACCTTCTGTGCGGGGAGCACGCCCGGAGCAAAAAGGAGAAAACAGCTGGCCAACACGGCCAAGGGGTAGCACAGCAGCCATGGCTGACGGTGGAGGGTATGATCGATCATACCGGCAATTTACTCATTCCGCTACGGTCCACACAATCGTTTGCGTAAGCAACCGGGACGGCTCTGCCGGATAGTTTGAGGCGGCGGATCGCCCGAAAGGCCACTATCCCGCGCTCCGCCGCCCAGCTTTTCCTATTAGCGGTTCGTAAACTTCCGCAGGTCACGCTTCGAGCCGAAGATGACCAGGATGTCGTCTTCTTCCAGCAAGTCCTCCGGGCCGGCTACCCCCTGCACGGTGTCTTCCTCGGTTCTCTTGCCGAAGTCGGATGTTGTTGCGGCACGCTTGATGGTGGTGAGTACCAGTAAGTTATACTTGCTGCGGAAGTTGATCTCCACGATCTTTTTACCGACCAATCCCCGGGGCACCTTTACCTCCAGGATGCTGAAGTCCTTACTTAATTCAAAAGAATCTATCACGTCCGTCATGGAGAGCTTCTTGGACCAGCGCTCCGCGGTCTCCTCCTCCGGGTGAACGATCTGGTCGACCCCGATCGCCTGCAAGACGCGCTGGTGGAGGGGGTTGATGGCCCGGCTGATCAGGCGCTTGACCTGCAGGTTTTTGAATAGTGCCGTCGCCATGATGTTAGACCCCTCGTTCTCACCGATAGCGATGATCACGACGTCGGTATCCCGCAGGGGAAGGCCGGCGACCGTCAGTTCGTCGGTGGCGTCGAGGAGGATGGTGTGCGACAGCCGCTCCTTGAAAAGCTCCACCTTGGCCATATTAGTGTCGATGCCGATGACCTCGTGGCCGAGAGCGGTAAGCTTTTCCCCCAGCGAAGAACCGAAACTGCCCAGCCCGACGATGATGTACTTCATAATTCCTTAGTTGATTGTCAGCTCCTCGGTGGGATACTGGTAGTTTTTGGGACTGCTTTTGCGGAAGATGGCGATGAGGATCGACAGCATGCTCACCCGCCCGATGAACATGATCACGATAATCACCAGCTTACTCTTCGCCGTCAACGCACCGGTGATACCGAGGCTCAGACCCACCGTACTGTAGGCGGAAAAGCACTCGAAGCCAATGGCCAGCAGACTCTTATCGGAGTCGAAGATGGCGATCAGCATGATAGCGAAGCCGATCACCAGCAGGGACAGGGAGATGATGGCGAAAGCCCGTTTGACCGAGATCGACGCGATCTCCCGGCGGTAGACCTCGATGCGGGTCTTGCCCTTCGCCAGACTGAAGATATTGAGCACCGCGATCGCGAAGGTGCTGGTCTTGATGCCGCCGCCCGTCGAGGCCGGGGAGGCGCCGATCCACATCAGCAAGTAGGTGACCATGACAGTGGGGAAGGTCAGGGCCGTCATATCCACCGTATTGAATCCCGCCGTGCGGGGCGTAGCCGCACCGAAGAGGGAGGTCACCACCTTGCCGAACAGTGACCGGTCGGCCAGCGTGGCATTGTACTCGAGCAAGAAATAGGCCACGAATCCGATCAGCAGCAGTGAGCCCGTAGTAAGTAAATTGATTCGGCTGTTCAGGTTGACCAACCAGGGACGGTAAACGGCCACTTCCGTGCGGCGGCGAATCAGTTGCAGCACCCAATACCGCAGGTAGCTGAGCAGATTCACGACGATGGGAAACCCGAGCCCCCCGAGAATGAAGGTGGCAATGATGATCAACTGCATGCCGTAGTTGGTCCGGAAGGGTTCCTCGTAGAGTCCGTTACTGAGGGTGGAGAAGCCGGCGTTGCAAAAGGCGGAGATCGCGTGGAAGAGCGAGAAATAGGCCCGCTCGACGAAAGAGGTGAAGGTGTCGTTGCCGAGGCTCAGGAAGATGAGCAGGGCAGCGGCACCCTCGACGACCAGGGTGATCAGGACGATCCGTTTTACGGTTTCGAATACCTCTCCGATCTTTTCGGAGTTGGTCATCTCGCTCAGGGTAAGCTGGTGCTCGTAGGTGGTGGCCCGCTTGAAAAATTGACTGAAATAACTGGCGAAGGTCAGGATGCCGAGTCCGCCCATCTGGATCAGGAAGAGGATGATCGACTGGCCGAAGCGGGTGAAGAAGTTTGCCGTGTCAACCACGATCAGGCCCGTCACGCAGACCGCGCTCGTCGAGGTGAACAGAGCATCCAGGAATGAGATGGGCTGATTGGCCGCGTTCGGTAGCATCAATAGCAGGGTGCCACCGGTGATGATGGCCAGAAAACTGAAGATGAAGAGCTGTGCCGGGTTAAGGTAGGTCTGCTTCAGCTCCATCCGCAGCGAAAAGAATTCCCGGAAGAAGGTCAGGATCACGGCCGCCACCACCCACACGGGATTTTCCAGGATCAGGTCGGTCTGGAAGGCCGTGCCCACGAAGAGGTACATGTAAAAGATGTACAGCGTGTACAGCACCGACAGCAGGTCGAAGGCGAAAACCCGCCGCTGGAGCAACTCGCTATTGCGGAAGTAGCGGAAGAAGGTGCTGACCAACCCGATGGCGATGACCAGGAAATAAAAGCCGTCAACCAGCTGCTGGGCGAGCCGCGACTGGTCGAAGCCAAAGTCGACCACGAAAGCCGCTACCCCGAGCAAGCTCGTATACAGCGCGGTACGGTAAAGTTGCTGCCTCTTCAAGTGCATAGGTAAGGCGCCGATTCGTGAGCGCCGAATTGACGGATTAACACCGGTTTACGGTGACGCGTGCACTAGGATTACAAATAAAAAGCAGGCCGTGGAGTGGCGTTGCCTACCGGTACCAGGAGTGACAGTGGGGAGGCCGCTAGGAAGGAATGTTCCGGTCCTGGTGATTGATTGGGGCACCCGGCAGTAGTCGCGGTATGCTTGGTGAGCACACGATTTATCGGCCACTTTTTGCATGCCGGACCGGATCATAATGCCCGGCAGGCGATACTTATGAACTTTTATACAATAAGCCCTATCTTCCGATGGCAAAATCCTCGTATCATGCCATCGCATCCAAACCCCGCGAACCGGATCTTCCAAAAAACCATCACTACGGAAGCAGAACTCCGCGACGTGATGGGCTACCCCGCCGACCTAGTCGTGCGCAAGACCCTGGATCACCTGGATACGCACTGCCGGACCTTCATTGAAAACTGCCCCTTCCTGACCATCGGCTCCTCGGATGGCCAGGGGAACTTCGATGTCTCTCCGAAGGGTGACCCCGCCGGCTTCGTCCGTATCCTCGACGAGCGCACGATAGCCATACCGGACCGACCGGGCAACCGCCGGGCCGACACCCTCACCAACGTGCTGCAAAACCCCATGGTGGGATTGCTTTTCTTCATACCCGGAGTGAAAGAAACGCTGCGCATCAACGGTACAGCCCAGATCGTTCGCGACGAGGAGGTACTGGATTCGATGGTCGTAAATGGCCGACGCCCGCTTTTCGCCATCGTCGTCACCGTTCGGGAAGCCTTTATGCACTGCGCGAAGTGTATCATTCGCTCCCATTTGTGGACGGTCGACGAAACCCGTCCCGGTCGCATCGCCTCGCTGGCCACTTCCCTGGTCGATCAGGCAAAACTCGACATCTCCGTGCGCGAAATGGACGATATGATCAAGGAGGACGAACGGATCAACCTCTATTAGGCTCTGTTTACATTCTCCTCACCAGTCGGCGAGTGGTCAAAGGCAAGCCTTTGTCATTACGCAATGCTGTAGTTAGCGCGCCGCGACAAACAATTTACTGCCTCCTACTCCGGCCCCACCTCCAGCCAGGTATGGAAAGCGAAATACTCGCCGTGGAATGCTTCGACCCTAGAGATCAGTAAACACCAAAGATGCTCCCGGAATCGTCGTATTCAAACAGTGTGGATCTACAATACAGCCTATCACATCTCGCAACCCTCCAGAGTCGAGCGCCCTCCGAGCCGAGGTAATTTAAAACATCTGACAACCTTCAAAATTCCAGCCTTTAGGCAGCCTTCCTTTCGCTGCGTATCCACCGGCCCATGCGTTTAATTTTTGCGCCGCAGCGCAGGAAAAAGTAGATTAATTATTGTTAATCCATCTGATACGCTCCACCAAAGGCAAGTCGGCAAGCATCTACTACCTTACTACCACCCGCTTCTGCATCATGAGCTTACTGTTCATCCTGATTTTACCTGCCCTGTTGCTCTACCTCCCCTATCGGATCTATCTGATTTTGCTGCGGCGTGTGCGGGAAGGCAGGCTGGGCATACCCAAGTTGGTTATCCTACTGGCAGCCATGCTGGCGGAGGCCGCGGCCACGGTGGCCGCGCTTCTCACGTCCATTTACGGATTCATGAACTTCGCTGCCCCGGACGACCAGGGAAGTTGTCTTACGGGAGTGGTGATATTTATTGGTGTCGGCGCCATGATAACCCTGGTGGTGATGCCCGTCCAGTACCTGTTCGCCTCCGACCAATCGGGACCGCGGGATGGGCTGCTGCTAGACCGGTACTGAGACTGCGCCCTACGAGCCTCTTCTGAACGCCAACTCCTGATGCACCCAGATCTGAATTCGAAGTAGTGGCGGGCGTTTTTCCGCTCGAAATGTGCGAAGCGACCATCCAGGAAGACTACCCAGGCTGTGCTTGATCATTACGGAGA
>JBASAV010000005.1:0-3631 GCA_049650785.1 Lewinella sp.
GTCCAGGAGTACGGTGTTTTCGGCACCGGTGTCGACGATGAAGCGGAGGGGGATAAGGTTGTTGAGCAGGATCGGAATGACAATAAAGTCATTCTCGGTGTCGAAGGGAATCTCGATTTGCCGGTAGTTACCCAGCACTTTCATATCCAGGCGCTGACCACACATAACAGATACCCATAGTACGCCCGGTAGGAAGAGAGTCAAAAATCGGACGCAGGTTCTATTCATGAAGAATGGTGGATTGAAACAACAGGGGTAATTACTCCAGGGTTGCTTAAACAATAGGCAGCGAAAGCAGTTTTTGAACGTTAGTAAGATGTGTTCGAGTTAGTTCCTAACCAAAGGTTTGCTTGCTAACTTGTTTAAACACTACCGTTTCGTCGGTAAAAGGGCATTACCCTTGCGAAAGATTGGTAATATTTGAGTTCGCTTAGTTTTTTTATTCGATCATGTAACCAACACGCCTTATCAAGCGCTCCCTGCTGCCCCGTGGGCAATCCAATTCTCAGAATTCATTAGTAGGCTGTTTGCCCCGGTCGGGGGACAGCCTTTCCTCACGTTTATATACATCACTTAACAATTTCAATAATTAGCATGAAGCTTAGTCTACACCACTATTACCGTGGTCCGGGGTTAGTCTTGCTGTTGCTGCTGCTATCCGCGGCCGGCATCGCACAACAGGCAATCACCGGAACCATCACTGACGGCGAATCGGGCGATCCCTTAATTGGCGCCAGCGTCGTTATTACTGGCTCTACTACCGGTACCGTTACGGATTTTGATGGCAACTTTGAGTTGAACCTGCCCGCGGAGGCTACCTCCATTACGGTATCCTATACGGGCTACGGCACCCAGGAGATTCCGATTGTTGAAGGTCAAACGGCATACACCATCGAGCTAACTTCCGGGGAACTTCTGCAGGAGGTTGTCGTCGTAGGTTACGGAGCGGTTAAAAAGTCGGACCTGACCGGAGCCGTGACCGTCCTCTCCGAGGAGGACTTCAACAAAGGGGTGATTACCTCCCCCGAGCACCTCATTCAGGGCCGCGCCGCCGGCGTTCAGGTTACGCAGACCAGCGGCGAACCGGGTGCCGGGGTGAATTTCCGGATCCGGGGTACGTCTTCGGTTCGGTCAAATAACAACCCGCTTTTCGTAGTGGACGGCGTTCCCCTCAGCGGGGAGAACACTTCCGCCGATGGCGCGATCGGTGGTCTGGGTAATACCTCCGCACGTAACCCGCTCAACTTCCTTAACCCCAGCGATATCGAAAGTATCAACGTATTGAAAGATGCTTCTGCTACGGCTATCTACGGTTCACGGGGTGCCAATGGTGTAGTGATCATCACGACAAAATCCGGTGCTTCCGGACAGGGGTCGCTTACTTATGAAACCAATATTGGTGTAGCGGGAATTTCAAAGCGTTACGACGTTCTGGGTAGCGAAGAGTTTCTCGATGCCTACCGCAGTTTCAACGGCGACGATGCTACGCAGACCCTCGACGGGGGCGCTAGCGTAGACTGGCAGGAGGAACTTTTCCGGACGGCTTTCACCCAGAGCCACAACCTGTCTTTTGGAGGTGGCAGCGAGACGGGTAGTTACCGCTTCTCCGCTTCTTACCTGGATCAGGAAGGCATTGTCGAGCAGTCGGCACTCCAACGTGTTTCCGCCCGCTTCAACGGTACCCGCCGGTTCATCGATGACCGTCTGGGGCTTTCCACGCAGGTGACTGTATCCGACATTCACGACGATAATGTTCCGATTACCACGAACGCCGGATTCGAAGGAGACCTTTTAGGAAACGTACTCAAAGCAAACCCCACCCAAACGATCTATAACCCCGATGGCACCTTCAATCAGGTTAGTCAGACGGAGCCGAATCCGCTGGCGCTTCTTAATCTCTACGAAGGTTTCACCAATACACTTCGCCTGCTCGGTAACATTTCCGCTGAGTTCGCCATTACCGACGGGTTGAGTTTCAAGTCGGTCTACGGTATCGACCGTTCCTTTTCCAGCCGGACTGACGCGCAATCGCGCGATCAGGTTATTCAGGGAGTTCAGGACATAGGACGCGTGAGTATCAACGACCTGCAGACCAATAACGACCTCTGGGAAAACTACTTTACCCTGAACTCCGAACTCGGCGGTGCCATCGACTTCCAAGGTTTGTTGGGTTACTCCTACCAGCGCTTCGAACGGATTGGAAAAGGTAATAGCTATGCCAACTTTCGTACCTCGGACATTGACATCATGATCAATAACATATCGTCGGCCGATCAAGTAAACGGCGTCGGTACGTTTGGTAACTCGTTCCGGACAATGGACGAGCTTCAATCCTACTTCGGTCGGGTGAACTTTGACATTGCGGATAAATACTTGGTGACCGCCACTCTGCGTGCCGACGGTTCGACCCGTTTTGGTAGCGGTAACCGCTACGGTCTGTTCCCCTCCTTCGCCTTTAAGTGGCGCTTGCTGGAGGAGGGCTTTGTTCCCGAATCTTTCTCCGATCTCGGACTTCGTGTCGGTTACGGTCAGACGGGCAACCAGGAGATTCCCCACAATCAGTACCAACGCCGGCAACGATTCGGTAACTTTAATTACAACGCCGGTACTACCACTATCGATGGGGGTGGTCTGGGAACTGTTGCCTTCGCTAACCCGGATTTGAAATGGGAATCCACCTCGCAGATCAACGCCGGTATCGACTGGGGATTTAATAACAACCGGATCAGCGGCTCCATCGACTACTACTACAAGAGTACGAACGACCTACTCATCCAGGTTACCTCCGCCCAGCCGGCGGTACAGCCCTTCGTATGGCAGAACCTGGACGCGGACGTCATCAACGAGGGCGTTGAACTGGCCATCAATTACATTGCGGTAGACGGTCCCAATTTTACCTGGGACGTCATTTTCAACGTTGGATACAACAACAACATCGTCAAAAACTTCGACGGACTCATCAATACAGGTGAAATTAGCGGTCAGGGACTCACCGGCGCTTTCGCCCAGCGTATTGCCGAGGGCCAGCCCCTCTACGCTTTTTTTCTACGCGAGTTTAGCGGTTACGACGCCGAGGGTAATTCAATATATCCCGAAGGTGACTTCCAACAGTTTACAGGAGAAAGTCCCTTACCTAAATTCACGGGTGGCCTGACTAACCAGTTCGGTTTTGGCAACTTTGACGTTAACTTGTTTTTCACCGGCCAATTCGGCTTCTACATCTACAACAACACGGCAAACGCGTTCTTCACCGCCGGAGCGTTAGCGAACGGCCGTAATGTCACCTCCGATGTGGTAGGCAACGGGGAGGGTAACCTCAACGCGCCGGACGTTTCGACCCGCTTCGTAGAGAAAGGTGATTTCGTTCGCCTGCAGAACGCA
The DNA here is from genome assembly GCA_049650785.1 of Lewinella sp. GTDB lineage: Bacteria > Bacteroidota > Bacteroidia > Chitinophagales > Saprospiraceae > Neolewinella. The sequence continues at coordinate 3,382 of JBASAV010000005.1, forward strand.
AGCATCGGCTATACCCTGCCTACAACCGGCGATAGAGTTCTGTCCAACATGCGGCTTTCGGTGACCGGGCAAAATCTCTTCGTCATCACTGGCTACAGCGGTCAGGACCCTGAAGTAAGTATTAGCAAACCGCTCAACGGTGTACCGTCGGTCGGTATCGATTATACAGCATATCCGCGGGCCCGTACGGTCACCTTCGGACTCAGTGCTTCTTTTTAACCTAACCATCAGGTGCGGACGTCGCCGCTGC
>JBASAV010000006.1:0-13095 GCA_049650785.1 Lewinella sp.
CCTTAGCTCCCCCCGCGTACATGAAGCGACTCATCAAATTTGACATCGTCCACCCCCGCAAATACCTTAAGCAGAAACAGGCGGCGGATCCGGCGATCCACGATATGGATCTGGAAGAATACCGGCAGTGGCTCCTGGATCTGTTCTCCAACTACGGTGATTTTTATACGCACTACCTCAACCAATCCGGTAAGTGGGAGGCGGAAGAGTACTTCTTTTTGGACGGCGTGTTTACCCGCAAGGTCGCGCAAAAGTTGTTCGGTAAACCCCGGGCCCGGGCCATGGAATTGGCTTTCAAGGCCTACCGGCGCGTCACGGGTAGGCACCGCGCGTGGCGCAGCTACGTAGCCGATGCGTACATCCGGCACCGCAAACCCGATGTCCTGTTCGCCCGCTCCCAGCCGCAACCCTCGTCGTTTTGGCAACCCTACCGCGACGAGGCTTTATTGGTGGCCCGGCTGAGTGCCCGCTTACCCTACGAGTGGCATCCCAATGACTTTGACCTGATCTACACCGACCAGCCCCACTTCAAGAAGATTTTCGAAGTGCACGGCGTCGATAGTGTGTTGAACGACCAGGGTTTCGATCCGCGCATCAACGACCGGCTGGAGGAGGGTCGCCCCAGCCCCGGCATTGTGTTCGTGGGCGGCATGGGTACGGAGAACTTCGCGGCCCGTACGGACTTTTTCGAGCGCCTGGCCGGACAAACCAAATTCACCTGGTGGGGGTACTGGTGGGAGCACGGAGGGGACGGTCGAACGCTCGCCGACTTCCCCAACCTGGCGGATAGCTTTCGCGGGGTGACCAGCGGTATCGAGATGTATCAGACCTACCACGATGCGGATATCTGTCTTAATGACTACGTGGACATAGCCGGTACGGTTGGTTTCAACCAGCGCATGTTTGAAGTGATGGGGGTCGGCGGCTTTATGCTGACCCGCATGGCGCCGAACCTGGCCGCTACCTTCCCCCAGGGGATATTCGCCACTTACTCCGATGACGAAGACTGTCTTCGGAAAATCGAATACTACCTCGCTCACCCCGAAGAGCGGGCCGCTATCGCGGAAAGAGGGCAGCAGTTTACGCTGGAGAACTACAGCTACGAACGGATCTCGGCGGATTTCTCGGCGGATTTGCTTGACCGGCTGGACGGCGGGCGGTAACCCTGATTCCCCTTTAGGGATGCGAGTATGAGCTCACCCGCGAACTGCGGATCGTGCCAGAATACGCGCGCTAAGTGGTGTATAGCCCTCCGGCTCGCCTTTTCATCGCGGTAATGCTGATATAGGTGAAAGTGAAGGACGGCTTTTCCGCGGGTGCACTGGGCACTGTTGCGGGTGGCTGGAAAGAACATGTTGTACGTATCGATGTCCTTCAGTTCCTGGTGCAGGTGCGTCGGGTTTTTCCGAAATACCTGCTGGAATCCCGCCGGGGAAATGTAGTAGGCCGCATCGTCCCGTTGATCGTAGTACACGGAGCCATTTCGGCTGAGGTGAAGGAGCAATGCGTAATCAGCGGCAATGACCTCGTAAAACCAGGCCGGTAAATCGCGCAGCTCTTCGGTACGGTACATGATGGAACCGATGTGGGGCGCGAGAACGTTGCGCATCGCCAGGTCGGACTGGGTATATACGCCGGTCGAAGGGCCGCCTACCTTCTCCGACATCTTGCGGATGTACGGCTCGTAGTCCGGCGTCCGGTGATATTCCATCCGGGCGTCGTGCAGGCAGAAGGCGATGTCCGGTCGGTCTTCCAGGATGCGGTACTGCCGCTCCAGCTTGTGGGGGTCCGTCCAGAAGTCGTCCCCGTCGAGCATGGCCGTATACTTGCCTCTGCAGTTGAGCAGGTTGGTGGTATTATTGGTTCGTCCCGGGACCTCGTTCTGGTAGCGGATGGGATGCAGGATCAACTGGATCTTATCGGGGTATCGTTCCTTGTACGCACGCAGGACATCCTGCGTGCCATCATCGGAGCAGTCATCCCCGACGACGATCTCGAAGGGAAAGCTGGTTTCCTGCTGCAGCGCGCTATCGATCGCCCGACCGATCAGGTCCCGCTGGTTGTATGTGATGATGCTGATACTGACTTCGGGGAGCTCACTCACAGTAGATGAATTTCAGCGCGTTCGCCCGGACGGGATTGTCTTCTCCTTCGTTCTGGTTGCTTCCTTCACGGTAAGCAGGTGGTGCCAGGTCGGCGGGAATGACCCGGAAATCGAAGGATACCCGACTCCTGCCGGTCGTGTTAGCTTTTGCACCGTGGGCATGCGTAGCCCCGGGAAAACGGACGTACTCACCCGGTTTGGTTTCGACCGGTTCGTAGTTCGCCTGCCCGACCTCGCTTTCTATCCAGAAGGTGTTCGTGCCGTAGGCTGGCGTGAGGGGCACCCAGTAGTTGATCTCGTTGGTGTCGTGGCCGTAGTCGGCGTCTCGGTGGAAGCGGCTCTGACCGGGAACGTCGGCAAAAAGGATCCGGTGAGAGGGCTTTGCCTGGTAGTAGATCGGCCCGTCGAACTGGGGGCGAACTTCCTCCTCGATAAACCTGGCGTACAGATCGTAGAACACCTGGCCACCGGGGGCCTCAAGCTCCCGGTACATTCGCTTAAATACCGGCGACTGCTCCATATTCTTATATAAGGAGTTAGCCAGGGAGGGCTCATCCGAATAACTGGCCGTCAGTTCGCTCAACGCTTTGGTGTCGAGGAAGTCCTGAAACAGTTTCTCGAACGGATAGCGCTCCGCGTCGTAGGATAAAATTTTAGTCTTCATGGGTGTTTGATTAAAGCCACTTGGCGCAGCCGAAGCCGGTGCGGCCAAAGCCGTTACCACAATAAAATAGGTAGCGACCGTGGGGAGTATCGATCACGTCGGGGTATGTCTGCATCGTCGAATCCCAGCCCGCGTCAGCGTATTCAATGCCGGCTGATTGGTCCATCCGTTCCCAGTTGACCGCGTCGCTGCTTTCCGCGTAACCGATCCGGTAAGCGTCTTTCCCGTCCCGGTAATCGTAACTGCCGCGGTAACAGTACCACATCTTGTACACATCACCGTCCTTGACTACGGCCGGTCGGGCGGTACATTCATTTTTAAAGGCGGGGGTAAATATGTCCGGGTTGTTGCGTTCCCAGTTCACGCCATCGGTCGAACGGGCATACTTCAGATTGTACAGTGGTTCCGTGCGATCACCTACTTCCAAAAACCCGCTGCTGCTGGCGTACCAGAGGTGCCATATACTTCCCTCCCGCATGGCGAAGGGGCTGGCGGTGAAGTAGGGCTCGTAGCGGGTCCGGTCGACGACCGCTCCGGCAAAGGGACGCTGGAACGTTTTCCCCTCGTCCAGACTCACGGCCAGCCCCACGGCATTGCGGTACGGAACGGATACGGACGGGTTCCAGCCGACATAGTAAAGGTGTAGGGCGCCGTTCTCTGCCCGCTCGATGCTGCAGGGCATAATGCCGCCGTCGTCAAAGGTGCCGCGTGTGCCTAGTTCAAGAATAGGCCGATCGTGTAGGTAAACCACCTGGGTAGGGTCGGCGGCCTCTACTTCCAGATAGGTCGGTAAGCTCTGACCTTTCCCGTTGCGCGGGGCGAAGTAAATACGGATACGGTCCTGGTCGGGAAGGTATAGGGACGTTGGCGTACACGCGTGGGAAACCATCCAGGGGTGTTGCCCGTCGGTTTGGAATACCCGTCCGAGTTTCTGCCACGCCATTATCCTTCACTTTTATGTGAAATACTGTCCAGGTTAACGCTCTTGCCGCGGGCAACCTTTCCCTTTGCTCCCAGATGAATGGAATAGGGTTCGGTATCGCGGGTGATGAGTGCCCCCATACCCACTAGCGTTGCTTCTCCGATGACTGTTTCGTCGCGGATGGTGGCATTCACCCCGAAAAAGGCGTGATCTCCGATCGTGCACGCACCGCTGATCACGACCTGGGAGGTCACGAAGACGTGGCTTCCGATGGTGGTGTGGTGACCGATGTGATTACCGCTCCAGAGCACGCAGTTGTCGCCTATGGTGACAAAGGGCTGGATGGTATTATCCTCGAAGATGAAGCAATTTTCCCCTACGTTCAGGTCCGGCCAGGTGGTGGCCTTGCTGCTGACGTAGCTGATTATGGGATATCCTTTTTCCTTTGCCGCTTCCAGTTTGGACCGACGCAGGTGGCTCATCTGCTTGAAGGATATCGGCAGAAACATCGCGAACTCTTCCGGGGGGAATTGTTCCTGTACCCGCTCGAAGTCCACCAATGGAAGGTCCTCGTACGTGTCCGCCTTCCGGTAGTCGGCATCTACGGTAAAGGCCACCACTTCGTGCGGACTATCGTGGGTCAGGTAAAAATGAGCCAGACTGGCTAGCTGGGACTCACCGAATAAGATGATTTTCTGTGGACTGGTCTGTAGCGGGTTCATGTTGGTTGTTCGAAGTCAGTGTATAATGGGTGAGCCACCGGCGGCAGGCTGCGGGGTCATGATGAGCCAGCAGATGTAAGATGGAATAACCAAAGCCCGGCGTCTCTAAGCTGTAATCGAGCGTTGACCGCAGAAAATTTAGCCTTATCCCCCGCTCGCTGAATGTGCCCGCGTCGTAGAGGTGCTGGCCGCCCTCCGGGTTCACAAAGGCTTCGGCCTTGGTTTCGTTCAGTAAGCTCAGGAGTTTCTCCTGCGTACCGGCCTCCCGATCGTACGAGAGGCTGCTCGACGTGCCAAAGGTAGGGGCAATGTCGAGGTACTCAGCCGTCAGCCGCACGCTTTTCGTAGCCAGATCGCCGATGTGCGTAGGTTCGGGAGAAAATACCTGGTCGATCAGGCGGCGCGTAGGCTCGTAGTGCGGCGCGCGGCGGTACTGCAGGTCGAAGCGTTTAAGCCATTTCCTGCGAAAGCGACTGTACGGCTTCTCCGCGATCTCCCGGTCTTTGATGGCGGTATCCAGATGGTCGGCGGATACGGGTACGGTAAACCAGCCGTCGGGCAGGCGGTTTCGGTTGATCCATCCGTCGTTGATGTACTGCACGTCATCGTAGAAGATGAAGCGGTCGGCCGCCATCACCAGTTGAAAATAACCCGGGTAGGGAAAGAGGTATGGCTGCATGATTGCCGTTACCACCACTGCAGGATGTTTTTGCGGATGATCTTACAGATCCGACGGACGTCCTGTAGGGGAAGGTCCGGATAGAGCGGCAAACAGACGACGGTACTGGCCGCGCGTTCCGACACCGGGCAGGAGCGACGTAGTTCCGGCGCCAGGAAATCGAGTTCATTCAGGGAAGGCTCAAAGTACCGACGGGGATAGATCTCCTCCGCGTTCAGCTTAGCTATGAATTCTTCTCGCATGGCATTGTCCCAGCAGAAGACCGGAAAGTAGGCATAGTTGTAGTGGAGACCGGGGTAGTCCGCCGGATCCAGACAATTCAGCGGAAGGTCGGAAAGTAGTTCCCGGTACAGATCGCTGATCCGCTTGCGGGCCGCACGGTTTTCGGCCAGCCTGGCCAGGTTGAGGAGACCGATGCCACAGTGGAACTCGCTGTTCTTGCCATTGATGCCCAGCGATCGAAATTCCCGGCCGGCGTGGCCGAAGCTGCGCATCAGATGGAGCCGCTCGAAAACATCCGGATCGTCGGATAGTACGGCACCCCCTTCAATGGTGTGGAAAACCTTGGTGGCGTGAAAGCTCAGGGTGGAAATATGACCCCAGTTCAAAATGCTCTCGCCATTGATCTCTACGTCGAAGGCGTGAGCCGCATCGTAGACCAATTTGAGGTTATGTTTCTTGGCAATGGCCGATAGGGCATCGTGATCGCACGGATAGCCGTAAACGTGCGTCGCCAGGATCGCGGTGGTATCCGGGCGGATCGCCTCCTCGATAAGTTCGGGATTGAGGCAGAACCAGTTCGGCTCCACGTCGACGAAGATCGGCGTGAGGTCCGCCCAGAGCAGGGTATTGGTAGTCGCTACGTAGGAATAGGGCGTCGTAATGACGGAGCCGGATAGTCCCAGTGCCCGGATAGCGAGTTGCAGGGCGACGGTTCCGTTAGAAACGACCTTGAGGGGGGTGTCAAACCGATCGCAGAGTTTGGATTCCAGTTCCTGGATCAGGGGACCATTGTTGGTTACCCAATGACTATCCCAGACCGATTCGAGCAGGTCGTAGTATTCCCTGCGGGTGGGCAGGTAAGTTTTGCTTACTTGAATGGGTGTGTTGTTCACGTAGTCTTTTAAAGCGGGGCAAGGCTCGTCAATACAAATGCTAAACGCCTATCTACTAAGGTAGCCCTAATTCCTAAATATAATCCTTTTAAGCATGCGAAATCCGCTTAGACCTTGATTCCATCCACCTTTCGTACCTCCTTAATGACCCGTACGGCGTTATGATCGGGGCGGATGGGGAACCCGCGCCGCTTCGCCCAAGTGAAGGTGAATTCCGCGCCGAGGAACAGGATCAGACTGTTGTAGAAGGTCCATACGAGTAGGGTTACCAGCGCTCCCGCGGCTCCGTATGTGCTGCCAAAATTGGAGTTCCCGATGTACAGGCCGATCAGGTAGCGGCCTAGCCCGAAAAGTAAGGCGGTAAAGATGGCACCCGCCCAAATATCTCGCCAGCGGGCCTTGCCATCCGGTAAAAAACGGAAAAGCAGAGCGAAGATCACGGCGGTGACGATCGTCGAAAGTATCCAGCTCGTGACCCCCAGAACCAGGGGACCCAGGGCGGGTAAGAAACTGGCGATCTGATCCATAAAGCCGATGATCAGTGCGTTGACCACCAGCGTGATCATCAGGAGGAAGCCAAGTCCAACCACGAAGCTGAAGCTCAGGAGGCGCGTCACTATAAAGCCCATAACGTTATTACTCGGTCGGGCCTCGATTTGCCAAATGCGATTCAGGCTCATCTTCAGCGTAGCAAATACGGTGGAGGCGGTGAAGAGCAAGGTGCCAATACTCAGAACCGTGGCCCAGAGGCTATCGCCGGTCGAGTAAGCATTACTCACGATCTCCTGCAGCGTACTGGCGGCATCCGGACCTAGCAGGCCGTTCAACTCCCCGTACAGTCTTCCCGTGACCGCGTCTTCCCCCATGAAGTAGCTCGCTATGGCAATAGCGACAACCAGCAGCGGCGCGAAACTGAAGACGGTGTAGTAAGCCAGCGCCGCACCGAGCGTAAAGGCATCATCCTGCCCGTAGTTGGCAAACAACTCTTTAGTAAAGGAGATGGTACGTTTGAAAAATGTCTGTTCGGGCACGGCTGGCGGCTTTGCTCATACAATACCGATACGACCGATAGTGTTCGCCACGTCGATTTACGTATTTTGCCCGTCACCCTGACTGTATGCAACGACCACAATTTTCCCGGCATCCCGACCACACGCTGGGCCGAAAATCCGACCCGCCCGGCAACCACCGGTCACTGACTTCGGTCGCCGGCTATCCACCTTACCTGCGCGGCCCCTACGCCAGTATGTATGTCGGCCGGCCCTGGACCATTCGCCAGTATGCAGGCTTCAGCACGGCGGCGGAGTCGAACGCATTCTACCGCCGCAACCTGGCCGCCGGACAGCGCGGGCTGTCGGTGGCTTTCGACCTGGCCACCCACCGCGGTTACGACAGCGACCACGAGCGCGTCCGCGGTGACGTAGGTAAGGCCGGCGTGGCCATTGATACCGTAGCCGACATGGAAAGACTCTTCGACCAGATCCCGCTGGATAAGATGTCCGTGAGTATGACCATGAACGGTGCCGTACTGCCGGTAATGGCCTTCTACATTGTTGCGGCGGAGCGCAGGGGAATTCCCTCCGAAAAACTGAGCGGCACCATCCAGAACGACATTCTCAAGGAGTTCATGGTGCGCAATACCTACATCTACCCGCCGGCACCCAGTATGCGGATCGTCTCCGACATCTTCGCGTACACCGCCGAGCACATGCCCCGCTTCAATAGCATCAGTATCAGTGGCTACCATATGCACGAGGCTGGTGCGCCGGCGGCCGTGGAACTGGCCTACACCCTCGCGGATGGACTGGCTTACGTGCGGGCCGGTATTGCGGCGGGGTTGAACATCGATGACTTCGCGCCCCGCTTGAGCTTTTTCTGGGGGATCGGGATGAAGCACTTTACTGAGATCGCTAAGCTGCGGGCCGGGCGCCAACTCTGGTCAGAGCTGATGGCCGAGTTCCAGCCGAAGAATCCGAAGAGTTCCATGCTGCGGACCCACTGTCAGACCAGCGGGTACAGCCTCACCGAGCAGGACCCCTACAATAATGTAGCCCGCACGTGCATCGAGGCCATGGCGGCGGTTTTTGGTGGAACGCAGAGCCTGCACACCAATGCGTTGGACGAGGCGATCGCCCTGCCTACCGACTATAGTGCCAAGATCGCCCGGGACACTCAGTTGTATCTGCAAAACGATTTGGGCATTACACAGGCCGTTGATCCGTGGGGCGGCAGTTTCGATGTGGAAGCCGAGACGTGCCGGCTGATGGACGAGGCCCGGCAGCTGATGTCCGAAGTCGCTGAGGCGGGCGGCATGGTTCGTGCCATCGAAACCGGCCTGCCCAAGCTGCGGATCGAAGAGGCTTCCGCCCGTAAGCAGGCGGCCATCGACTCCGGGAAGGAGCAAATCGTGGCCGTCAACGTCTTCCAGAACCGGGAAGCCGCCGACTTCGAATTGCTGGAAGTGGATAACGACCGAGTTCGCGAGGAGCAATTGGCTACGATCGGACGCACCAAACAGGAGCGGGACCAAACCGAAACTGACCGCACCCTAAACGCTCTCTCCAAGGCCGCCGCCGCCGACGGAAACCTCTTGGCCGCCGCAATTGATGCCGCCCGCGCCGGTGCTACCCTGGGGGAGATCAGTACGGCACTGGAGGACGTATTCGGTCGGTACCGTGCCAGCCACCAGTTGATCAGCGGCGTGTATGCCGGCCACTCCGCGGGGGAGCGGCTCCAGCAGGTACGCCAGCTTTCCGACCGATTTCATCGCGCCAACGGGCGGCGGCCGCGTATCCTGATTGCCAAACTGGGGCAGGACGGTCACGACCGGGGTTCCAAGGTAATTGCGAGTGGCTTTGCGGATCTGGGATTCGACGTTGATGTCGGCCCGCTTTTCCAAACCCCCGACGAAGCGGTGCGGCAGGCAGTCGAGAATGACGTCCATCTGCTGGGTATCAGCTCGTTGGCCGCGGGACACAAAACCTTGGTGCCGGAGGTGATCAAGAAACTGGCGGAGGAAGATGCCGCGGATATCCGGGTGATCGTCGGTGGCGTTATTCCGCCCGCCGACTATGATTTCCTGTATGACCAGGGCGTTATCGGGATATTCGGACCGGGGACCAACATCACCGTAGCGGCCGAGGAGATTTTGACGATGATGCTGGAGTTGCCTACTCCCTAGACATCGGATGTGGCAGTACTGACATTATGTCAGACATCCGATGTGGAAGTACGCCCGATAGCTTGTAATTAGTCAAGTCAGCTGTACGGAAAAGGCAAACTCTCTCGTTTTCCCGTAAGAATTTGGTGAAGTAGACCACCTGTCACATCCGATGTCTGACAATTCCACCGGCCTGCCACATCCGATGTCTATTCCAGGCTCCTGATCCGGTAAAATTCCAGCAACCGCTTAGAATTACGGTGCGGGTAGAAGCGCGGTTCCACTCCCCAGGCATTAATGTGGATGCCCGGCTCGTCCCGGTCGTCGACAAATTTCCCTATGTCTTTGGCATCGTATCCGTCGGGTAGCCGCTCCAGGATTCGGGGCTTGGCTACGGACCATTCTTCGCCCAACTGGCTGCGAATGAGGCGAATTATTTCGCGATCTTTTTCATCGTACGCTGGCATGATCTTTTTTTTACTCTCCTACTGACTTACAAACAAAGTCCGGGATGATCCCCGAAGCCGCAATTTCCGTCTCAGCACTCTCCGGGCGGGTATTGCCGCTCAGGACCAGAGCCGTCGATACGCCGTACGTGTTACCCCCCAGAATATCCGTGTGCAGGGTGTCGCCCACCATGAGTATATCACCGGGGCAGACTTCGGGCATGTCCACCGCTACGCTATCCAGGGCCATCTGAAACATCTGACTGGCCGGTTTGCCGAATTTGACGAACTTTCTCCCCAGTACATATTCCGCCAGCCGTGCAATACTTCCGGTAGCCAAAGCAACGTCATTCGCCGTAGTAGGGTAGAGGAGATCGGTGTTGGCCACCACTACGGGGACCCGGCATTTGCGCAGAATATTGATCAGGAGGTTGATATCTACGTTCATATCGTAGCCTTCATCGTCCAGAAAAGCCACCGCCCCGATCTCATCGAGCCGCTCGAAATCCACCGCGGAAATGGGAATCGCTTCCAACCCGGCACCAATGATGTACTCGGCCGATGCCGCCGTACCCAGATAGGCCACCTTCCCCCGCTTTACCTTCTGTTCGAGAAAATGGCGCGTCGTGGCGCCGCTGGTGATGATCTTATCTTCGGAAATGCAGTGAATGCCATAGTCCGCCATTCTTTCGGCGGCAGCCTGTGGACTTCGTGCCGCATTGTTGGTCAGTACCCGCACATGCTTGCCCGCCTCGATGAGGCGTTCTACGGTTTCGGTGGCGTTGGGGATCGGACCCCGGTGGTTGCGAAGCACGCCGTAGCTATCGAAGAAAATGACCGGAAATTGCGCGGCTACATCGGCGAAGGGAGAAATATCCATATGGGAATTAAAGTCTGAGCGTATCTAGAATCTTATCGACGGAAAACTTTTCGTCCAAGGTAGGCAGATGCGTAGTAAGGACGTCGTTGGCTAACTGATTGGCAAAGGACGGAAGAAAGAAGTATCGACCCATGCGAAGGGCGTAGTTAAGCAAGAAAAAGCGGTAAGCCTCCTTGATGAACAGTACCTCCGGCCGGGTAAGCGGAAACACGTCGTGGTACGACTTCAGAAACAGCATGAACCGGTCCTCCAGTAACCGGTCCACCTCATAGGTAAATGCGCTGCGGTCACCTATCTCGCTGACGACCCGACTGAGAAAGTAGAAATCCGCCACCCGCGTCGACATCCGGAACCAATCATAATCCCATCGGCTGGCCAACCGCCCACTACGGTCCACGCTGAAGTTACCGATGTTCCAATCAACGAAAACGGGTATTTTCTGGAAGCCGTAGACATTGATTCGGAAGGTGTTCTCCAGAAAGCGCTTACAGTGCTCCTCGATCAGTTCGTAGTGGTCCGGGTAATCCGTACGGGCAGTAGCAACCAGTGCCGTAACGTCCGTCGTCATGTCGCGGTCGCTGCGGGGCAGCGTATTGGAAACCAGGGTGCAATCCCGGTGAAAGTAGGCCATCTCCCGGCCGAGTTGACTGACCTGGTCGTCGTTCAGCCGCCGGGGCGGGTTATCCTGTATCTGGATCGGCCGGTAAAAGATGATCCAGGCATCCTGCTCGGCGTCTATGTGCCGGTGAAAGAACAGCTGGTTCCCCTTCATCAACCCCCGGCTCAGGAAATTGGCGTAGCGTACCGGCAGGTTGTTAGCCAGTACATTGATGATCGTATGATCTTCGGCAAATCCCTCGAAGGAACCGAAGTACGTTACTTTGGCGATGAGTACGTTTCCGTCCTCCATCACCAACTTGAAGACGTGATTGGTGGATACTTTGGCGCTGATGTCCTCGATACTCCTGATGGAACGGGTATGGTCGTAGGCCCGCCAGGCGTATCGCAGTATATTTTGGTAATTTATCATGATCGCGGTGAAGGTAGTTCTTAGTCCCCGCGAAGTGCAAACTTGTCTAACCTGGCTCGGTTGACATTTACAAAGTCGATTTTCATGCGAGAAAACCCTTTACCTCTACTTTTTCTTTTTGCCCTGATCGCTATCCTGCCCAGCCTGGCTCGGGGTCAGGACGGTCACGACGAACCGGTTAGGCAAGAAATCCAGCGCGCCGAACTCGTCCGCATCAAGAAACTGACCGCTCGGGGTCCTCACCGGAAAAACCCGCTGGCCGCCGGACGGATGTTGGTGATCAATGCGGCGGCCCGCCAGTCCGAGCGGGTGAAGCGGCGGCGTATCCCAACGGCCGAACGGCGGCAACGCCGGTCCACCTTCACCTCGGTCGGATACCTGCAGCCCGCCCGCCGGCCCGCCGATGAGGCCAGGGAGACGGCCAAGAAAACGGCCTCCGGCTGATCAGATCTGCTCGAAGTACCGCTCCGTTTCCCAGTCGGTGACCGCACGTAGAAAGCGATCCCACTCCAGCAAGCGGGAGCGGACGAAATGATCGCAGAAGGCTTCTCCAAATAATTCCTTCACCCGAACGCTTCGCTGCATAGCCTCCGCCGCCTGCCCCAGGTGCTTCGGTAGCCGCTGGCCAATTGCCTGTTCGTAGGAGCTTCCCCGCACTGCGTCCATATCCAGGGACAGTTCGTTTTCAATGCCGTACAACCCCGCCGCCAGGGCCGCAGCGATAGCGAGGTACGGATTTGCATCCGCGCCGGGCACCCGGGTCTCCAGGCGGGTTGACGTACCATCGCCGGGGATATAGCGTAACGCAACCGTACGGTTTTCTTCCCCCCAGTTGGCGCGGGTAGCCGCCCAGGACCCCTCGGTATACCGCTTGTAGCTGTTCACGGTCGGGGCAAACATCGGCATCAGCTCAGGTAGAAAAAGAAGCTGACCGGCGATATACTGCTTCAGCACCTTACTCATTCCCCGCTCCGCCGCGGGATCGTAGAATACGTTCTCCTCACCCCGCCACAGGGACTGGTGCATATGCCCGCCGCAGCCCGGGAGATGGGCGGAGGGCTTGGCCATAAAACTGCTCACGAAGCCGTGCCGGTAGCTGATCTCCTTTACGCCGAGCTTCATCAACGCGGCCCGGTCGGCGGCTTCCAGGGTGGGGCGGTGGCTAACCGCCGCTTCCAGTACGCCAGGGCCCGTCTCGGTATGTAAACCCTCGAGCTGGACCCCAAAACTTCGCAACTGCTCGAACAGGTCCCGGTGAAAGGGCGCGTGTTGACTCGTTCGCAGCGCCGAATAGCCGAACATACCCGGCGTGATGGGGCGGGGTGGCCCCTGATGCGTAAGTGACTCGGGCGTCTCCCGGTAAGTAAACCACT
>JBASAV010000007.1:0-7905 GCA_049650785.1 Lewinella sp.
GAAAGTATTCACTACCTGATCAGCCAAAACCCCAAGTTGATGGGTTACCTAGGCATGAAAGCCTGTCAGGAGTACGCGATTTATAAGGCCGTCAAGGACAAGAAGATCAGTATTCCGATGGATATCATCGTGCCGGAAAATTACCAGGAAAACACCGGGAGCTACGTATTGGTAGACAACCAACTCCTTTCCATGAGAAAGAGCTGAGCGGGTTTCAGAAGGTCGTTTGCGGCGGAGCGCAGGAAAAATGCTGATTACGAGCTGGAACGAGCAAACCCCCGGTAGCCCGATCGGTGCCGGCCGAACATTGCCGGAACCGGGCGACTTGATGGCTTAAGCTCCGCTACTATGAAACTGATCGCCTTCGGTTCCCTTCTACTCCTTTCCAGCCTCGTGTCGGGGCAGTATAGTCCCAGCATCGTCTCCGGACGGCCGGGGCAGTCCATCGGGGCGGTCACGGTTGGTCGGGGCGTATACCAGGTACAGACCGGTATCAACCTGGACTGGAGCCAATCCGGATCCGGCGATCTTTTTGACCTAACCGAGATCACGGACATCCGGGTGGGCCTTACCGAACGGCTGGAACTAAGCGCGCTGATCGCGGGGGCGTCCGACGAAATGGAAATCATAGGCGGATCGCGGCGGGAGCGCGGGATAAGCGATACCCAGTTAGGTGGACGGTATCACTTCTTCGACAACCAGGGGTGGCGGCCCGATCTCGCGTTGCGGGGACACGTGCTGCTGACCGCCCAGGACGAAGACTTTCGGCGGGACAATCCCGGGGCCAATTTTATCCTCGCGGCGGAATGGGGCCTGACGGATTTGCTCGGTCTCGCCGCCAATCTAAGCCGCACCTGGACGGGTGACGGCGCCCGCTCTACCGACTACGTCGCCACCCTGGGTTTCGCCCTGTCTGACCGGTGGAGTTCCTTCCTGGAAGTATACGGTACCCTGACCGGGGAAGTAACCAGCAACTACGACGGTGGATTCGCCTTCCTGGCTACGGATGACCTGGCTTTCGACGTGTCTGCCGGTTGGGACGGGGATTACGGAGTAGAAAGCTACTTCCTGGACGCCGGTATCTCTTTCCGCTTCGTGAAGCGCCGGCCGACGGAGAACTAGGATATCAGGGCCCTGCCCCTTAGTCCGGTATCCGGTCAAATCGTAAGCGCTCCCCCCGAAAGTCAATGATGGCGAACCCGGTAACCCGCCCGCTTGAGTTAGTGGAGAAGTCTACTTCAAACGGGTAGTAGTTCACCCCGGTGTATCGTCCGTCTTCGGACAAAATCAGCGGAAGGTCACCGAGTCGGAAATGGGACAGTACCGGCTCCCCGTCCACCAGTCGCAACTCAAAAGTACTGCCCAGCTCTTCACTGTGGTAGATGCCGATTATTCCCTGCGGTTCGGGCAGGGGCGTCGGCTCCGGTGCAGGCGCTGGCGCCGGGAAAGCAGCGGAGGTCGGGTAAGGGTCCAGCAGCGGTTGCAGGTACTTCTCCGCAAAACCGAAGCCGTTGGGGTAGGGGGCGAACTGCGCATCGTTACTCAGTAGGATGACCGTAAACCGTTGCTGCGGCCAGCGACCTAGGAAGGCCCGAAAACCACCGTCGCTACCGGTATGAATATAGTTGGTCAGGCCGCGGTAGCGGCGAATGAATTGCCCCTTCGCGTGGCGAATTCCCAGGGTCTCGTCGAGCCACGCTGGCTCGCCGTCGTTGAGGGTAGCCGGGGCGTTAAAGGCAGCGATCAGGGCAGCGTCCCCCACCACCGGGTCGTAGAAATTAGCCGCCCATTTGGCGAGGTCAGACGTGGTGGTAAAGAGTCCGGTGGAGCCGACGTAGCTATTCGTCAAATTTTCTTTTTTATACTGGCCATCCTCGAAGTCATAGCCGTAGGCCCGGTTGGGAATTAGCCGTTGGTCGTCGTAGAATTGGGTGTGGCTCATGCCAAGGGGATCGAAAACCCTTTCGCTCAGGTATTGGTCGAGCGACATGCCCGATACCCGTTCCACCAGTTCGGCCAGTAGGGCATAGTTTGTATTCGAATACCGGAATGCACTACCCGGCGGGAAATTCAGTTCCCGTTGCCGTGCCACCAGGCGTAGAATATGCTCGATGCTCAGGTGGTCGTCCGCCCGCCAACCGGCGAAGGTGCTCAGGGCTAGTAGGTCCTTTAATCCACTCGTATGGTATAGCAGATGGTTGATAGTGATCGCCGGCTCGAACTGACTGACCTCCGGTAAATGAGTCGCTACTTCTTCGTTAAGGTCGATTAGTCCGTCGGCGGCCAGCAGGTAGACGGCAAAGGCGGTGAATTGCTTGGATACGGAGCCGACTTGGAAGATGGTACCGGTGTCGATGGGGATGCCGTATTCGAGGTTGGCCATCCCATACCCTTTAGTGAATAGTAGGGAATCGCCTTTTGCAACGAGTACACTCACCCCCGGGGTGGTAGTATCGTAATTCTTGTACAGCCTGTCAAAATGTTGCTCAATTTCGTTAGTCGCCAACTGGGCGGGCATGCCGGTTGACCACACCGGGAAAAGGAAGAGGAGGCAGCAGCGGAATAGCGAGATAGCTGGATTAATCACGAGTGAGGGAAGTAAGAGAATCTCAGGGATAGCGCCTCAAGGTAACTGCTGACCTATGATTTTGAAAGGACGATTGATCTTCCTTCGGGAGGTACTACGTACCGGTATTGTTCCGATCCGCGCTGCGGTACGGGCCCTGATGGATAGGACACCTAGTTGAGTACTGTCTAGAATTTATTGACCTCCCCGACCGTTAATTATGCGCTCATGAAAAATAAGAACAACAAGCTAGCCGCGGTCCTCCTGCTGCTCCTTACCTCCGGATTCGTGTTAGCGGCTAACCGCTACTGGGTGCACAAACCATTTTACGAAAACAACTTCTCCACCGCTGCCGAATTAGCGGAGTGGAATATTGTCGAAGACAATGGAACCGGTAGCTGGCAGCTGAACGGAGATGGAACCGCTACGCTAACCATGGACGACGATCCTGGCGATTACGCCTGTCGCTTGTTCAATCGGGAAGGTGGTGCCCCCAGGTTTTTACCCCTGGATGCGCTTTATGGCAGGCTGGAAATCATGGTATCGGCAATCACGGGTGGAGATCAGCGATTTTGGGTACAGGCGGAGTATTTTACAGCGGATAACCAAAAGATCGACCAAATTGACCTTTTGAGCCCACAACATGCCACCGGTTTCTTTTCCATCAACCTAAGTGATTATACCTGGCCTCCCCAAACGGATAAATTAAGGTTTATACTCGTCGGAGCGAATTATTCGAAACTGCAGGGCTCCATTACCTTCGACTACTTCAGTTACAGCAATGATAGCGGAGTTTGGAGCAACTCGGCCAACTGGTCATCTTCACCCGGCGGTGTTGCGGGAGCATCCGTGCCGGGACCCTCGGACATCGCTATCTTCGACGGAGCTGCGAACAGTGACGGAAGTTGCTTACTGGTTGCCGACCAAAGCGTGGGCGGTATTGACATCGCCTCCACTTACGCCGGCAATCTGGATCTACAGGGTTTCGCCCTTACCGTCGGTAGTTCGGGACTTTCCATTGCGGGTGGCGGTATTACCGGCAACGGGGCCGATATCGAGGTGGGCGGTGACGTCACCATCAGCGGGGGTACCTTCAGCAACGCCGGGGGCCGGTATGCCGTCACCGGCCACGTTACCCTCACCGGCGGTTTGCTCGATTTCGACAGCGATGAAGTTCTTTTTACCGGTTCGGGCGACCAGATATTCTCCGCTCCGGTATCCACTTCCGTTCAACAGTTAACGGTAGATAAGCCGGCGGGGGAAATGATATTACAGGCCGACATCGTAGTGGCAGCGGATCTTACCCTGACCCAGGGAATCATCCGAACCGACGGCCACAAGCTTCAGCTCGGCATCTCGGATGCTTCGCCCGGAGAGTTATTCCTCGGATCCGGGAGAATCGACGGCACCTTTCATCGCTGGTTGAGCGGAACCGAAGCGCGGAATCTGCAGTATCCGCTTGGTAACGCTAACGCCCTGGCCCCATTAACGCTCGAGGTAGGTAGTCTGCCGGACAATGGAGGCACCGCATCCGTAACCTACCAGGATGCAGCCACGCCCGCTTTTGATGCCGTGGACTTTTCCGACGGCGAAGTATCAATAAGCGAACGCTCCGCCGCTAACTGGGTGATGGATTTAGACGGTCTGACCGGAGGTACCTACACCCTGGAAGCGGCTAATGATCATCTCGGCCCGATTGACGACCTAAACAGGCTCCGCTTTACACAGGCGGCACGCGCGGTGGGCACTCACGTGCCTACGGTGGGCACAGTCGCTAATCCGGTTCTCCGGCGTTCGGGATTGTCAAGTGTCGAGATGGCCGGTTCCTGGTATGCCTCGTTGCAGTCAGCAGCATTACCACTTGTATGGGGCACGGTAAAGGCAACGGTGCAGGGGGAAGGGGTTGTACTGGATTGGTCCACGCTTGCCGAGATACATACCTCTCACTTCGTTGTCGAGCATGCAATGGAGCGGGGGTTGTTTAACCCGCTTGGGCGCGTGGAGGCTGTGGGTGATCCCGATGATATGGCGGTATATCGGTACGAGCACCTGTCTGCGTCTGCAGGAGTCCACTATTATCGGCTACAACAAGTTGATTTAGACGGAGCGGTATCCTATTCGTCCGTAGTGACCGCGGCTATGGATGGAAAGGCTGCCCCGATCCTGGCAAATGTGGTTAATCCAATCGGCCAGGAGATACGCTTTACCGTGCCGGACCGGCTCATCCATATTCAGATAAGCGGATCAAACGGCCAGGTGATTAAAACTGCCAAGCTGCAACCTGGAGTCTACCGCTGGGACTGTAGTTCCTGGACCCCGGGCGTATACCAAATCGCTACCGTTGTTGAAGGTAGACCGGGCCCCGTTCGCCGGGTGGTGAAGTTTTGACCGGGGATTTTTAAGGAGGTAAAGCGGTAGAATAAAGGGACGGTGGGACCTGAGAAAAATGACTCAAGGGAGTAATCTGCCATGAATTCTATCGGAGATACTTGTGCCTGCGCTACGCCGCAAAATAGACCTGAAATAAAGGCAGTCAAGATTGGGTTTTACCTGACAAAATTTCCGATGCCTTAATCGGGCGCGTCATTTGCATGGATTAGGCGCACCTATAACTGAATCGGAGATTTAATATAGCCGGTTACAGTGACAAGCAAATCTGATAACAATAGCCGTACGGTCACGAAGCGCTTAATCCCTTCAGGACTTCGGAGCGTCAACAAGACCTCCGAGTTTCCGGTCCGGGACAAAGCAGACCGCTCAGCCGCAACCATATAAAACCTATGAATTTCAACAACTTCACCATCAAAAGCCAGGAGGTGCTCCAGCGGGCCAGCGAGATTGCGGTAGGCAATCAGCAGCAGTCTATTGATCCGGCGCACATCCTGAAGGCGATCTTTGAGGTGGATGAGAGCGTGACGCCCTTTCTGTTCAAGAAGTTGGGTGTTAACACAAACGCGATCAAAGCTGCCATCGATAGCATCGTAGCCGGCGTACCCAAGGTAACGGGTGCCCAGCAAGTACTGAGTCGCAACGGCGTAGAAATGGCCCAGCAGGCGAATGTTGTCGCCCGGGACATGAAGGACGAATACGTCTCCATCGAGCACCTGCTGCTCGCTATGCTGAAAATCACCGATCCGGCCAGTCAGGTGCTTAAGGACGCCGGGGTACGCACAAAGGAACTCAAACTCGCCATCGAAGAACTTCGTGGAGGTAAGCGGGTCACGTCCAACAGTGCGGAAAACGCCTACAACTCCCTGGAGAAGTATGCCGTCAACCTGAACGAGCGCGCCCGCAACGGTAAGCTCGACCCGGTGATCGGTCGGGATGAGGAGATTCGCCGCGTCCTGCATATTCTGGCCCGCCGTAGTAAGAACAACCCCATCCTGATCGGTGAACCCGGCGTGGGTAAGACTGCCATCGTGGAGGGCCTGGCCCACCGTATCGTTGATGGCGACGTGCCCGAGGACCTACGCGATAAGCAAATCTTCAGCCTGGATATGGGTGCCCTCATCGCGGGCGCCAAATACCAGGGTGAATTCGAGGAGCGCCTGAAGGCCGTGATCAACGAGGTGACGCAGGCCGAAGGACAGATATTCCTCTTTATCGACGAGATCCACACGCTGGTCGGTGCCGGTAAGGGGCAGGGAGCCATGGACGCCGCCAATATTCTGAAGCCCGCCCTTGCCCGCGGGGAGCTGCGCGCCATCGGTGCGACCACCCTGGCCGAGTACCAGAAGTACTTCGAAACCGATAAAGCCCTCGAGCGTCGCTTCCAGCAGGTAACGGTCGACGAGCCCAACGAAGAGGACGCCATCTCGATCCTGCGCGGACTGAAGGAGCGCTACGAAACGCATCACAAGATCAACATCCTGGATGAGGCCGTGGTCGCCGCCGTCCAACTCTCGGAGCGCTACATCACCGACCGCTTCCTGCCGGATAAGGCCATCGACCTGATCGACGAGGCCGCCGCCCGCCTGCGTCTGGAGATGAACTCCATGCCGGAAGAACTCGACGAGCTCGAGCGCCGCATCCGGCAGCTGGAGATCGAGCGGGAGGCCGTGAAGCGGGAGAATGACGAGGCCAAGATCGACCGTATCCGCAAGGATATAGCTAACCTGGAAGAGCGTCGCAACGAACTGCGCGCGCAGTGGGAGAGCGAGCGCGAGGTGGTGCTCGGTCTGCAACAGGCCAAGCAGCGCATCGACGAACTGAAGAACGAAGCCATGCGCCTGGAGCGCGCCGGTGACTACAGCAAGGTCGCCGAGATCCGTTACGGGCAAATTCCGGCGGTAGAGGCCGAACTCAAGGAGTTTACCGATCGCCTCGCCGATATGCAGACCAAGGCCAAGATGCTGGTGAAGGAGGAGGTCGACAGCGAGGATATCGCCGAGATCGTTGCCCGCTGGACCGGTATTCCCGTCACCCGCATGCTCCAGAGCGAACGCGAGAAGCTACTCCAACTAGAGGAAGAGCTTCACCAACGTGTCATCGGCCAGGACGAAGCCGTCGAGGCCGTCGCCGACTCCATCCGCCTCAACCGTACCGGACTGAGCAACCAGGACCGTCCCATCGGTTCCTTCCTCTTCCTCGGTACCACCGGGGTCGGTAAGACCGAGCTCGCCAAGGCGTTGGCCGACTACCTGTTCAACGACGCCGACATGATGACCCGCATCGACATGAGCGAGTACCAGGAACGCCACGCCGTCAGCCGGTTAGTGGGTGCGCCTCCGGGCTACGTGGGCTACGACGAGGGAGGTCAACTGACCGAAGCCGTACGCCGCAAACCCTACAGCGTGGTCCTGCTCGACGAGATCGAGAAGGCCCACCCGGATGTATTCAATATCCTGCTCCAGGTGCTGGACGACGGACGCCTCACCGATAATAAAGGCCGGATCGCCAACTTCAAGAATACGATCATCATCATGACCTCCAACATCGGTTCGGAGATCATCCGGGAGAAGTTTTCCCAGATCGAGGATGGTAACGAAGAGGAGATCATTGCCGATACGAAGGACACGCTCTTCAACGTGCTGAAGCAGACGGTCCGTCCGGAGTTCCTGAACCGCATCGACGACATCGTGATGTTCCGCCCCCTGGGTCGTGGAGATATCCGCCAGATCGTTGAACTGCAACTCAACGAAGTACAGCAAATGCTGGCCGACCAGAACATCACCCTGAGTGTGGCCCCCGAGGCCATGGACTGGCTGGCCGCCGAGGGCTATAACCCCGAGTTCGGTGCCCGGCCCCTGAAGCGCGTGATCAAAAAGCGCGTGCTCCGGCAGCTCTCCAAGCAGATGTTGCAGAACGATATCCAACCCGGCAGCCAGATCGTCCTGGAC
>JBASAV010000008.1:0-2895 GCA_049650785.1 Lewinella sp.
CGCGCCAATCGCCGTGACACCCATCCCGAATCAAAGCAGCGACGAAGGCGACTTGGTAAACATCACCGTCCTGGCTTCCGGGGGGGACGCCAATGAGAATTTCTCCTTCAGCGCTACCGGTCTGCCGACGGGTATCCAGATCGAGCCGACCACCGGTCTGATCTTTGGCACCATTGCGGACGGAGCGTCTGCCGGGAGTATCTATAACTCCGTAGTAACGGTCGGCAAACCCGGCAGTACGAACGCGGTAGTGCCGTTCAGTTGGACAGTCACCGAGGTTGGCCAGCTGGTCTGGAACGATCAGACTGACGACGAAAACTACACGGCCCGGCACGAGTGCTCCTTCGTCCAGGCGGGGGACAAATTTTACCTCTTCGGCGGGCGGGAAAACTCCACCACCTTTGACGTATACGATTATGACGCTAAGACATGGAGTCAGATTCCGAATTCAGCCCCCTCGGAATTCAATCACTTCCAGGCACTCGAATACCAGGGACTGATTTGGGTGATCGGTGCCTTTAAGACCAATAACTTCCCCGTCGAGGAACCGGCTGATTACGTTTGGGCCTACAATCCCGCGACCGACGAGTGGATACAGGGACCGGAAATTCCGGAGGACCGAAAGCGGGGATCCGCGGGACTAGTTGTCCAGGATGGTAAGTTCTACGTGATCGGCGGTAATACCATCGGCCACGACGGGGGCTACGTAGCGTGGTTTGACGAATTCGACCCGGAAACCGGCGTCTGGACGAACCTCGGAAACTCACCGCGCGCCCGTGACCACTTCCACGCGGAAGTGATCGACGGAAAACTGTACCTGGCGGGTGGTCGCCTTTCCGGAGGTGCCGGGGGGGTCTTTGCGCCCCTCATCCCGGAAGTGGACGTATACGATTTTGCTTCCCAAAGCTGGACCACGATACCCGACCTACCCACCCCCCGGGGCGCCGCTAGCGTTGCCGCTTTCGAGGGAGAGCTCTACGTCATCGGCGGAGAGATCGCTACGGACCTACAGGGGAATAACGTCGGTGATGCGCAGAAAATCACGGAGGCGTTCAATCCCACTACTGGCTACTGGTCCACTAAACCCGACCTCATCACGGAACGGCACGGAACCCAGGCCATTGTGTCCGGCGGCGGCATTCACGTCACGGCCGGATCCAATACACAGGGTGGAGGCGGCACCATGAAAAACATGGAGTTCTTCGGAACGGACAACCCGGTCGGCACCCCGCTAACCGCCAGTCAACTGGAGACGCCGAGTAGTGTATCCATCAATGCTTACGGTACCGCTGACTTCGCGGCGAATGCGACGGGCGGAAACACGGGGTTGATCATCACCGATATGACGATCTCCGGACCGGATGCCGAATTCTTCTACGTGAACACCCCCCGAACTTTCTCTCTGGTCGAGCCCGGATCCAGCGTAAACCTCACGGTTGGTTACAGCGGCACGCAGGCCGGTCAGACCGCCACGCTTACGATCACCTATGGCAATTCGGCTACCACCACGGTGGACCTGAACAGCACCCTGATCACGACCGGAACCGTCCTCTATCGCGTCAATGCCGGTGGATCCTTGACCGCTAGCAATGACGCCGACCCGACGGACTGGTCCGCCGATCAATCGGCCGTCAACGCGGGCGGTAGTGCCGGCTCTGGCACCCCTTCCACCTACTACAACCTGACGCCTCCGGCCCAGGACATTACCTACGGCGTAGCCTTCACGGGTACGAACAATACGGGCTACCCCGATGCGCTGTTCTCTTCGGAGCGGTACAGTACGGTGCCCAATCCCGACAACATGCAATGGGATTTTCCGGTAGACAATGGCGACTACACCGTCAATCTGCTCTTTGCTGAAGTTTGGACCGGTGCACAAGATCCCGGTACCCGGGTCTTCGATGTGGTGATTGAAGGAGATCCGGTGTTGGAGGGCTTCGATCAAACCGTGGCCTACGGGTGGAACACCGCGGGGGTAGAAACCTTCTCGGTCACCGTTACCGATGGCAACCTGGATATCGACTTCCTGCTAGATGAGCAGAATCCGAACATCAAAGGCATCGAAATCCTCAGCGCCGCCGGCCCGCCGGTCAATGAAGCACCGGTGGTGGATACACCCGTCGGGCAAATCGGCAGAGAAGGCGAATACGTGTCGTTGCAGATCGACGCAAGCGACGCGACATCCTGTAGTGGGCTGACCTATACCGCAACTGGTTTACCGCCAAGTCTGACGATCGATCCGAGCACGGGGTTAATCTCCGGTACGCTCGATATCGAAGAGGAAGGGGACGGAAACGGGGCGTTTATGGAAAGCGGCGGACTCGTCGTGATCGAAATGGAATCGGCCCCGACGCTCCCGGGCTCGTGGGAAAACGCATCCACCTACAGTACCACCGCCTCCCCGAATTTGAATAATCCGACCAGCGCTTCCGGCGATGACTTCATCATCTGGCAGGGGTCTCAGTCCTTCAATAACCCGGGCAACGGCCTGCTCACCTATCCGGTGGAGATCACCACGCCGGGCGTGTACCGCTTCCAGTGGCGCAGCCAGGTCGGGAACGGAACCGATGCTACCGAGCACAACGACACCTGGTTGAAGATTGAAGCGGATGCCTACTACGGGCAACAGGGCGGGGGAAGTATCGTCTGCCCGGTAGGCGCACCCGCGGGCAACGATTGTACCGGTGATGCACCGGAGGGTACTTCGTCCGGCGGCTGGTTCAAAATCTACGCGGCCGGAGCGAATAACTGGAGTTGGAGTACGAACACCAGTGACAACGACGGTCACCAGATCTATGCACGCTTCGACTCGCCGGGTACCTACAATATCCTGGTGTCGGCACGCTCTTCGTCCCATGCCGTCGATCGGATGGTCCTGTCGCACTCCGGTTACTC
>JBASAV010000009.1:0-3747 GCA_049650785.1 Lewinella sp.
GGTACTTTATGTTGGTCAGCTTCTTGGCCTCCCGTTCGAATACCTCGATAAAGACGCGACCGATCGCCTTCCGCTTTTTCTCCGGATCGCTCTCGCCCTCCAGCGCCGAGTAGAACTCTTGCTTGGCATCGATGGCGGTAACGTTAAGGCCCATGCCTTCGTAACTGCGCTCCACCTCCTCGAATTCATTCTTCCGCAGGAGGCCGTTGTCGATAAAGAAGCAGTACAGGCGATCGCCAATGGCGCGGTGCAGCAGCATGGCCGCTACGGAACTGTCCACGCCTCCGCTGAGGCCCAGCAGTACGCTGTCCTTGCCGATCTTGGCGCGGAGCTCATCTACGGTCTGCTCGATGAAGTGAGCGGGCGTCCAGTCACCCTGACAACCGGCGATCTTGAGCACGAAGTTCTCCAGCAATTGTTTGCCGTCGAGGCTGTGATACACCTCGGGGTGAAACTGAATGCAGTAGACCGGCGCGTCGAAGCGGTCACCCAGGCTACCGAAGGCGGCGATTTCCACGTCGGCGGTCGAGGCCAGCAGCTCAAATCCTTCGGGTAGGTGCTCGATGGTATCGCCGTGCGACATCCAGACCTGCGAGCCGGTTTCAATATCGGCAAACAGACCGTCGGCCCGCTGAATACGACCCAGATTCGCCTTGCCGTACTCCCGCTTCAGGCTTCGACTTACGGTACCGCCGTAGAAATCGGCGATATACTGCGCGCCGTAGCAAATACCTAGCACGGGTCGCTTACCGACAATCTTCTTTAAGTCAGGCCGTAGCGCCCGCTCTTCCCGGACGCTGAACGGACTACCACTCAGGATCACGGCCTTGTAGCTATCGTCCAGCTTCGGAACCTTGTTAAAGGGGACTATTTCGCTGAATACATTGAGCTCGCGGATACGCCGGGCAATAAGCTGTGTGTACTGGCTTCCAAAATCGAGGATAAGGACCTTCTCCGTCATGGCCGCAAATATAGCGCACCCTTTTTTGGGCGGCGCGCGCAGGAAAAAAGAACTTTCGGGTGGGAAAAAGTACGCCTTCGCCCATCAGTCGGACTACCGATTTCAGTTACAGACCAGCCTTTCATCTTACATATTACACTGGCAATTCTCCAGGCACTCGATGATCAGGCTGACGTCCCGCTCCTTTAGGGAATACATCACCGAACGACCGTCGCGCTTGGCACTCAGGATGCCCTTGAGCTTCATGGTCTGCAGGTGATGGCTCACCAGCGATTGCTCCGACTCCAGGGCATCGGTAATGCTGGTCACGCTCAGTCGGGGATGTTGCTCCAGCAAATGCACGATCCCTAGCCGAAGCGGATGGGCCACCGTCTTCAGGATATAGGCGATGCGTTCCAGCTTCTCGGCTTCCTGTGGATTGATAACGGTAGGCTTAATTTGGTCCATGCTGGCGGGGGATAAGGAGATTGCCATAATATACAAGAATTGCCTAATAAGGGTTGACAGCCCTTCGAAATGACGAAGGGACCGGCGGTAGCCCGCCGATCCCTCCCGATCGTTGATCTTTGTCGTTGTGGCTAGTTGATATCCAGGCCTTCGAAGACCTCCATCACCTCGCGCACGTGGTCGGCGCTGGTGTTTAGGAGATCCATCTCCTGGTCGTTAAGCTTGAGTTCGATCACCTCTACGATACCTTCCTTTCCCAGCTTCACCGGTACCCCCAGGAAGAGGTCCTTCAGGCCGTACTCACCGTCCAGGTGGGCGCAGCAGGGGAAAATGCGGTTCTCATCGCGGACGATGGTACCGACCATCTGAGCCGCGGCGGCGCCGGGTGCGTACCAGGCCGAGGTGCCCATCAGCTTGACGAGCTCTCCCCCACCCTTCTTGGTGCGGTCGACGATCGCATCCAGATCCTCTTCGCTAATCATTTCGGTAACGGGAATACCACTAACGGTGGTGTAACGGGGCAGTGGGACCATCGTGTCGCCGTGGCCGCCGAGCAGCATCGCCTGGATGTCCTTCGGGCTCACGTCAAGGGCGGTGGCCAGGAAAGCCCGGTAGCGTGCCGTATCCAGGATACCGGCCATACCGAATACACGGTTACGGGGCAGTCCGCTGGCCTTAAAGGCCGCGTGGGTCATTACGTCGAGCGGGTTGGAGACGACGATGATGATGGGGTTCTTGCTGTGCTCCATGATCGACTGGGTCACCATGGTCACGATCTTGGCATTGGTGGAGATCAGATCGTCGCGGCTCATACCGGGCTTCCGGGGAATACCAGCGGTGATGACGACGATGTCGCTATCGGCGGTATCCGCATAGTTTTCCGTGCCGGTCAGTCGGGTGCTGTACGCATCGATACTGGCCTGTTGCCAGGAGTCCAGCGCCTTACCGCGGGCCGTGTCTCCTTTAATATCCAGAACGACGATCTCCCGGACCAGATCCTGGTGGGCCAGGACGTTAGCTACGGTGGCACCTACATTTCCGGCGCCGACTACGGTTACTTTACTCATATTGTTGGATAGGTTTTTTTTGCAGTTTGCGGCCAAAGGGGCACGATAGCACCGCTCTAGAGCCAATTTTCGGACTGGCGAAAGTAGCCAAATTCTATCGGACCCGGATAAATGCCGTAGACAAGACGGTTCACTGCCGAAGGGATGGCTACTTTTACGCTTATTCCTTTAAAAGTTACAGATGTCTGTACGTCTACCCCTAGCCTTTGTTTTGTCTTTTCTGGCATTGAGTCCGCTTTTCACCCAAAATGTCCTCCCCGAAAAAGGTTGCGCTACCCTGGGTCGATCGCCGTTCATCGATGCATATCAGTCAGGCAAGATCGCTCCCCGTCCAAAATCCAATGACGTTCAGTATGTCCCCATCCACCTGACACTACTGGGTGACGACGACGGGGTAGGATACGCCGATCCACTGACCGTGCTCAAGAGCTTTGAATTCCTCAATGAGGACTTCGCAAAAATCAACGTCCGTTTCTTCATCGACAACGATATCGATTACCTCAACAGCTCGGCATATTACGACCACGAGTTTGACGGTGGGAACGAACTGATCCGTACCTACAACCGGGATAATACCGTCAACAGCTACATCGTCGGGCGCGCTGCCGGTGCCTGTGGATACTACAGCGGTGGAGCTGACGGCGTGGTACTGGATATTGACTGCATCAATGGTATCGATCGCACCTGGAGCCACGAGTTAGGTCACTTTTTCGGCCTCCCGCATACCTTCTACGGCTGGGAAAGCTTCGATACGAATAAGGAAGTTGAAAACGCCTACCGGGACAGCCCCGCTCCCGCCACGCTTTCACTCAACGGTCGCTCGGTACCCGTAGAACGGGTCGACGGAACCAACTGCGAGGATGCGGCCGACGGCTTTTGCGATACCTCTCCCGACTACCTGCCCGAGCGGTGGCGCTGTGAGGCGGACGGAAATTATCTCCATAGCTTCCTGGACCCCGACGGCACCCGCTTCGAGGTACCCGCTGCCAATATCATGAGCTACGCCTACGACGGCTGCGTCGAGGAATTTTCCCAGGAGCAGATCACGGCCATGAATACCAACCTCGGCACCCGCCTCGGACTGGCCAGCCGCGAGGTACCCGAATTTGCGGCCGCCAAAGCGGAGGATGTGCGGCTTCTCTCCCCCGCTGACAAGGAAGATGTCCCCTACTCAGATGTTGTGGACCTGGTCTGGAACCGTGTTCCGAACGCCGACTTCTACCTGGTGCAGGTTCACGATAACATCGTCTTTGGGGAGGAGGTATACTATAC
>JBASAV010000010.1:0-4301 GCA_049650785.1 Lewinella sp.
CCTTAGCCCCTTCCCACCAACCTACCTTACCTTTGCGCCATGGAAATAAACTATCTGGAGCTAGCCCGCGAAGTAGGGCAGATTACCCGCCGCGCCGGAGCGGAAATTTTGAAGATCTACGAATCCGATGATTTCGGGGTGGAGCAGAAATCTGACGATAGCCCCCTCACTAAAGCCGACCGGGCCGCAAACGAAGTGATCGTGGCCGGACTGAAGGAACTGAAACTGCAAGCACCGATCGTATCGGAGGAAGGGAAGGACGTCCCTTATTCGGAGCGGGAGCAATACACCCGTTTCTGGCTGGTGGATCCGCTCGACGGTACGAAGGAGTTCATTAAGCGGAATGGCGAGTTCACCGTCAATATCGCACTGATCGAGAACGGCAGGCCGATCCTGGGGGCCGTATACGTACCCGTACCCGATGATTTGTATTACTCCGCGGAAGGGGAGGGCGCTTACCAGGATGGAGAAGGAAAGGTCACCGCCGCCTCCTTTACCATGCAGGATCAGGGATTGAAGGTGGTCGCCAGCCGGAGCCACCTCAACGAGGAAACGCAGGCCTTTATGGATAAGCTGACCGAGCCGGAGATCGTCAGCCGGGGTAGCTCGCTCAAGATCGTTGAACTGGCTAAGGGTGCCGCTCACCTGTACCCGCGCCTGGCACCCACCATGGAGTGGGACACGGCCGCTGCCCACGCCATACTACTCGAAGCCGGTGGTCGCATCGTGGACGACGAAACGGGTAAAGAATTGGTTTACAACAAACAGGTTCTGCGCAACCCGCACTTCGTGGCCTACGGCGGGGTGAGTGAGGGGCAGCTCGCCTGCTGATGAAACCCCGGTCGCTATCCATTGTCTACACCACGTTCAACGAAACCGATATTATTGAGCGGTCGCTGGCCAGTGTAGCCGGGTGGAGTGACGACCTGCAAATTGTTGACAGTTTCAGCACCGACGGTACGGCGGAACTGCTTACCGCGCGCGCCGACGTAAAACTGGTTCAACGGGCCTATAGCGGGCCGGCCGACCAGAAGAACTGGGCCATCGCCCGGGCACAACACGAGTGGATTCTTTTGCTGGATGCGGACGAGATCGTTACGCCGGAGCTGCGCCGGGAAATCGATGGGCTGCTAAACGGTCCGGACCTCCTCGATGCCTACTGGATACGTCGCAACAACTATTTTATGGGGCGTCAGATCCGTTACAGCGGCTGGCGTAATGATCGGGTGGTCCGTTTCTTTCACCGGGACCGGGCGCGTTACAACGACCGGCAGGTACACGAGGAGATCCGTATAGAAGGCTTGCGGGTTGGCGAACTGGCTGGCCGGTTGGAGCACTACACCTTCAAGAATATGGATCACTTTCTGGACAAAACGCGGCGGTACGCCCGCTGGAAAGCCCGGGATACCGCCCGGAGAACCCCCCGCATCACCTGGTTCCATTTGCTCGTCAAGCCCGGCTTCCGCTTTTTTAGCCAGTACGTATTGAAGGGTGGCTTTCGGGACGGTCGGGAAGGACTAATTATCTGTTACGTCGTAGCCTACGGCGTATTCCTGCGCTACGCTTTTTTACTGGCCGAGCGAGAAACTTCACGAGCGTAACCGGTCCGCTCGCGGAGCTTTTCTCATCTTTGTGCTTTCAAATACCCCATTTTGACCCAAGAAAAGTTCGTGATCGTTGGTGGGGGCGCGGCCGGACTCGTTGCCGCGCTTACGCTGGAGGCGGCGGGGCACGCGCCCTTGCTACTGGAGCGGGAAGCGGAAATTGGTGGCCGGTTGCGTACCGACGAAGTCGATGGATTCCGGCTCGATCGAGGCTTTCAGGTTTTGCTGTCCGAGTACCCGGAAGTGAAGCGTTACCTGGATCTGGATGCTCTGCGAGTAAATAGCTTCCGGCCGGGCGGACACGTCCACATGCGGCAGCAACACTTCCGCTTTGCCGATCCACTACGGGAGCCCGCCCAGTTATTCCGATCCGCCCTGTCACCGGTTGGCACCCTGAACGATAAGATTCGCCTCGCGCAACTGGGACTCAAGCTGATGCGGATCAGCCCCGAAGATTGCTTCCAGGGCTACACCCAGCAGACGGCGATCGATTTTATCTGGAAGTACGGATTCAGCGAGCAAATCGTGGAGCGGTTCTTCCGCCCGTTCTTCGGCGGGGTTTTCCTCGAGCAGAAACTGGAGACACCGGCCGCCATGTTCCGCTTCGTACTCAAGATGTTCGCCCAGGCAAGCGCGGTACTCCCCGCGGAGGGCATTCAGGCGGTGGCGGATCAGCTTGGGTCGAAGCTCACCCGTACGGAGATTCGGACGGGCACGAGCGTTAAGCGCATCTCCGGGGACGAGGTCATTCTCGAAGACGATAGCCGGATCGCCGCCCGGGCGGTGGTGGTAGCCTGCGCGCCACATCCCTTCTTTCCCCAGTTGGCCGGGAGCGGCACGGAATACAAGTCCACTTCGAATCTGTATTTCTACAGTACCCGCAGGCTCAAGGAGAATCGCCTGATCAATCTGGTGGTGGACCCGACCAGCACCATCAACACCTACTGCGTGATCGATGAGGTGGCCCCGACGTACAAACTGCATAACCAGGGGGGCTCGCTGATCAGCGTGAGCCTGAAGGAATGCCCGGATACCGACTCCGTTGCGCAGGCTGAGCAGGATCTGCTCCGCCATACCCGCTTACCGAATGACGCCCTCAGCTTTCTGAAGCAGTACGACATTCCCCACGCGCTGCCACGGCTCGATGCGGTGGCCTATACCACGAACGCCACCCAGACCCGCCTGATTGACCGGGTCTTCCTGGCCGGTGACCAACAATTAAATGGCTCCCTGGATGCCGCCATGCGCAGTGGACGGCTGGCGGCGGAGGGAGCACTACGTACCTGATCATGCTGAGAAATGAATTTCATCTACCCCCCGGCCCCAAAGGCGAGCCGGCCGTGTATTTCTGCGGCAACAGTCTGGGCCTGCAGCCGAAGGGTGTCGCCGACCAGCTGAACCGGGAACTGACCGTGTGGCGAGAGCGGGGCGTAGAAGGCTGGTGGGGCGGCGAAGAAGGAGGGTGGCTTAGCTACCACCGCCGGCTACAGGAAGACCTGTCGGCTATCGTGGGCGCCCAGCCCGCCGAAGTCGTGGCCTGTAATGCCCTTACGGTAAACCTGCACCTGCTCATGGCTTCTTTTTTTCGGCCGGCGGCGCGCAGGAGAAAGATAATCATGGAAAGCGGCGCCTTCCCAAGCGACCAACATGCCGTCAGGGCCCAGTTGAAATTTCACGGACTCGACGTAGCGGATGACTTGATCGAGGTATCCCCCCGCCCGGGGCAGGCGACCATCGCCACGGAAGACATCATCGAGGCCATCGAGGAGGCAGGGGATGAGCTGGCGCTGGTGCTGTGGAGTGGGGTGCAGTACTATACCGGCCAGTTTTTTGATCTGGGGGCCATTACGGCCGCCGGTCGTCGGGTTGGGGCCACCGTAGGGATCGATCTGGCCCACGCGGCGGGCAATGTCCCCCTGCGATTACACGACTGGGGGTGTGATTTTGCCGTCTGGTGTAATTACAAATACCTGAACGGGGGCCCGGGCGCTCCCGGTGGACTGTTCGTTCACGAGCGCCATGAAGATAATCAGGAACTGCCGCGACTCGCCGGATGGTGGGGGCACCGGCAGAGCGATCGCTTTGAGATGAAGGCCGAGTTCATACCCGAGCGGGGGGCAGCCGGTTGGCAGGTATCGACGGCACCGGTGATGGGGCTGGCCCCGCTAATGGCCAGCTTACCACTCTTCAAACGAGCCGGCGGAATGGAAGCTATACGACAACAGAGCGAATTACTTACCGATCAGCTATACCAAATATTGGGTACGCTATCCGGCGTACGAATCCTTACGCCAGCGACGGCGGCCGATCGCGGCGCGCAAATTTCGGTGTACCTGCCCGGGCACCGGCCGAAGCTGGAAGAACGGCTGTCCGAGCAAGGCTTGATCTGCGATTATCGCCAGGATAACCTCGACGGAAGCGGGGGCGGCGTGCTTCGTTTGGCACCCGCGCCACTGTACAATACATTAGCGGAAGTCAACCGCGTAGGCGAATTGTTGGGTTCGGTTATCGGCGCCAACTAACTGATATATGAGAACTTCTTTGCAAAATCCCGGTTATATTAGGCAATCAAGACACAGACAAACACATGACTATTCTACTCCTAGCCGTCCTGGCGCTTATTGGCGTCTACCTGACTGGCGACTCCACTGTAAAGCAATAATCTCCCCCCTTCGGAGCTGTTGCGTTATTCTGCTT
>JBASAV010000011.1:0-2017 GCA_049650785.1 Lewinella sp.
CCCCCTGGCGGATGACGGTCGTGTTGCCCATATTGTCATGGTGCTCCAGATCCCCGGCGAGGGGAATGCTGACGATCTCCATATTATCGTGCGGGTGGCTGCCAAAGCCCCGGCCCCCGGCTACCTCGTCATCGTTGAGCACCCGCAGCGCACCGAATCGCATACGTTCCGGCTCGTAATAGTTAGCGAAACTGAAAGTGTGGTGGGTATTCAGCCAACCGTGATTGGCGTGTCCGCGGGAAGCGGCCGGATGATAAATGAGTTTCATCATGATATATTTAATTGTATATACATTATATACGATTGTATAACACTCCGCGCTTATGTAAGGTTGCCGCGCGGATATAACCGGATTATGTATTCGGAATGGATGGGTTTGCCGTTTAGTGGATGCCACTTTCCTGCGCTCCGGCGCAATAATGAGCCGCCGTCCGGGCGGAGCTGAAACATCTAATTACCTTCGCGGCATGGACCAACTTATCATTCACCACGCCATTGTCCACGAACTAAAAAAGCAGCCGGAGATGGCCGAGGCTTCGCTTCTGTTAAGCAGTGAGGCCCTGCCCATCACGGAGCAGGCGATCGACCTGATCGGACGGCTGGACGAGATATTCGAACGGAAGTCCGACTTGCTCCAGGGCTTCCTGGTCGAGCCGGACGAGGGGCTCTTTCCCGCCTATTACCAAAACTGGCTGGAGGAAGGCCGAGGCCGACAGCCGTTCGTGACCTTCAGCGGAAACGCCATGGATGTCCTGAAAGGTAACCTGGAAGGGGTGGTGGGCGCCAAGGGAGGCTATCTGCTCTTTGCCGACTACACCATGGAGGAGCAGCGAATGCTGGGTATCTATATGATCCGGAATGCGGAAGGCATGATCTTCGAGGAAGAGGGGGAAGACCCGGCGCTAAAGCTCCGCACGACCGCTTACCTGGACATCCAGAATATGGCGATGGCCGCCCGCTTGCTGGCCGGCCCGGGGCGCAATGTCCAGATGATCCGGCACGCCCGCACGCAGAGCAGCATCAGCCAGTACTTCACGGACTGGGTCGGGATAGACCGGGCGGAAACCAGCGCGGAGTTGACGCAGTCCTTTCTGGAGATGGTGGAGGAACTACCGGTACCGAAGGACCGCGAAACCGGCTTTGCGATGAACGAGGGCGACTTTGAAAAAGCGCTGGTCAAGTACGCGGCCAAAGCACCGCAGCAGACGATCCGGGTACAGGACTTCGACGAGCACTTTTACGGCAACGAAAAGCCGTTGCAGGATATGCTGGCCGACCAGGAGAGCCCCATCGACCAAGGCTTCCGGGTAGACCGCAAAGCGCTGCGTAACCAATTCTACCTGCGGGCGGGCGTCGGGGGCATCAGTATCACCTGTACCAAAGACCACTTCCGCAACGGTCAGGTCCACGTGGACGAAGCCACCGGCAAGATCACCATCAACAGCGAAGAGCTGGCTTCTTTGCTGTTGGATCAGTACGGTATGTAGCTGGAATACGGGGATATACGGGTATGGCACCGAACATATCGGGTGTAATCTTCGGTTGTATAGGTACTAACGAAAACATACTACAACCATGGCAACGCCCGAATCTACTACCCCGACGACCACTACCGAAAGCCCTAAGCTTGGTAGTAACGTAAATAATGAAAATCTGCCCGCAAAGAACGGCCCGCAGGGAAAAGACAAAGAGGCTGATGCAATCATCCGCCGCTATGCCCTTTACGGCACCGCTACCGGCCTGATCCCGACCTTCGGTCTCGACGTTGCCGCGACCACCGCTATTCAGGTGAGGATGATTCGGGAACTGGCCGATCTTTACGAATACGATGTCAACGATCAAATGATCCGGATGACCATCACTACCGGCGTGACAGCCCTCGCCGGTCGTCTGTTGACCGGTGTAGCTTCCGGCATCGCCCGTGCCTTTAGCCCGCTGAAGTTTTTGATCGGAGGCGCTACGCAGGCAGCCATGAGCGGCTTTACCACCGCCGAGATAGGCAAGATATACCAAGCCC
>JBASAV010000012.1:0-6730 GCA_049650785.1 Lewinella sp.
CGTCCGATCCAACTGACCACGCTATCGATGGAGTGTACGAGTGTCTTCAATCCAGGGAGCGTATTTGGCGGGCAATAGTGAGGGAGTCGCGGGCTTCCGCCTCTAGGCGCACCGTTGCGGTCATTCCTTTCCGCTCGGCGTAGTGCGCGTATGCTTTATCATAGTAAACCAGGGCGATGCGTGCCGCTTCGGCATAGTCATCTGCCTCAATTGCTTCGATTGCCCGCTGCAGATGCTGCCCGCCCAATCGCTTCTTAAGACGGGTGAAGGCGGCAGCCAGTTCTGCATCCGCATAGCCGGCATAGGCTTCCACGAGATTTTCCACGCGCCACTCGTCGGGCTGCACGATTTCGACCACCGGCGCGGCCCCGAGGCGATCGTAGAATACGTCGGGCTGGCAGACCGTACCGATCATCCGGCTCTCGTCCTCCAGCCAGACTTCCCTTCCTTCGGGAATAGCGTAGAGGGCAGCAAAGAGTAAATTTTCAAATTCTTCCGTGGTGGGTTGTGTATCCTCGCCAAGCGCGCCAAACGACGAGCCTTTATGATTAGCCAGCGCTTCCAGATCGACCACCGCGGCATCCATAGCCGACAGCGCGTGCAGAATGCGGGTTTTGCCGGACCCGGTCGGTCCGCTGAGGACACGGAAAGAATGACGTTCGCCTGCCAGCCATTCCCGGACGTAGGCCCGGTAGGCCTTATATCCACCCGTGAGCTGCTGTACGTCCATTCCCGCCTTCTCCAGCAGCCACGCCACGCTCGCACTCCGTTGTCCTCCCCGCCAGCACTGGACCACGACCGTGTTGTGCGGAGCCGCCTGGCGCGCGGATTCCACCAAGTGACGCATCTTGCCACCGGCAATTTCCAGTCCGCGTAGCAGTGCTTCATCAGGACTGACCTGCTTATACAGCGTACCCACTTCGGCACGTTCGGCATCCGAGAACAGGGGCAGGGAGACCGCGCCGGGAGCATGACCACTATCGTATTCTCCCGGGCTCCGCACGTCCAGCAGAACGGGGCGTCTGGCAAGGGAGAAATATGCTTCCGCGGTCAGTGTTTTCATGATCGGCTTGGATACAGTGGATAGGGGCAAGATAGCCAAAAGGCGTATTACCTTTGCGGACATGCGGATAGCCGTCTTTTCCCGTGGCCCCGGCCTCTATAGCACCCGTCGGATCGTTGAGGCCGCCCAGGCACGGGGGCACGACGTGGAGGTGGTGGACCACGCCCTCTGCAGCCCATACGCCGACGCCGACAAGAGCAGTATCCTGTACAACGGTCAGGCGCTGGATGCACCCGAAATGGCCATCCCCCGTATCGGGGCCAACATCACCACGCGGGGCGTGGCGCTCATTCGCCAACTTGACGTCATGGGGGTTCCACACGTGCTAAACGCCGATGCCCTATTACTTGCCCGCGACAAAATGAGTTGCCTCCAGCGGCTCACCCAGGCCGGTATTGGTGTACCCCGTACCGTACTGTGCTTCAGCACCCAGGAAGTGCGTAAAGTGGCCAAGCGGCTGGGTCCCTTCCCCGTAGTCGTCAAACTCTTGGAGAGCACCCACGGGGTTGGCGTAGCCCTGGCCCACAACCTGTACCAGCTGGAGCGCCTGGCGGAGGGCTTTCTACAGCTCCAGGATCGTATCCTGATTCAGGAGTTCATCCGCGAGAGTAAGGGCCGCGATCAACGGGCCTTCGTAGTGGGCGGCGAGATCGTAGCGGCTATGGAACGAAAGGCTACGGCCGGCGAATTCCGGGCCAATATCCACCGGGGGGCTTCGGCTACCCGGATCGATTTGTCGGATAAAGAGCAGGACCTGGTGCGCCGGGTAGCGTCGGTTATCGGGGTGGAAGTGGCCGGGGTAGATCTTATCCCCAGCAAGCGGGGTCCCCTGGTCATGGAGGTGAACGCCAGCCCGGGCCTCGAGGGCATCGAAGGCGCCACCGAAGTGGACATCGCCGGAAAGATTATCCAGTACGCAGAAAGCAAAGTATGAGTGACATTACGCCCCTGAAGGTTGCGGACGGTGAATTCTACCCCGGACAATCCGGTCTGGTAGAATTGGTGGCCGGTCAACTGCCCAGCGGCAATGAGGTTTCGATCAAAGCACACGTGTACCGCAGTTTTCGGGAGGGGCCTTCCCTGCTCTTCATTGCCGGGGTGCACGGCGACGAGATCAACGGCGTGGAAATCCTGCGGCGCGCCATCCGCCAGAACGTATTTAGCAACATCATCGCCGGCACGGTGGTCGTCGTGCCGCTCCTTAACGTGTACGGCTTCAATAACTTCAGCCGGGATGTGCCCGATGGCAAAGATGTCAACCGGAGTTTTCCCGGCACGGCGACCGGTTCTCTGGCCAGCCGTATCGCGGCGGGTCTCAGTAAAAACCTGCTGTCCAACTGCGACCTGGCGGTAGACTTCCACACCGGCGGCCGAGGGCTATTCAACTATCCCCAGATCCGGTCTTCCCCCGGTGACCTGACAGCTTACGAGGCCGCCCGACAGTTTAATCCGCCCGTGCTGGTGGCTTCAAAAGCCCCCTCTAAATCACTCCGGCGGTCGGCCCACAAGTCCCTCGGCCTGAGCGTACTAACGTACGAAGGCGGAGAAAACCTGCGCTACGATGGCCAGGGTATCATGGAAGGTCTCGCCGGTTTGCGGCGGCTACTCTACGCCCGCGGGATGATCAAACGGCAACCCGATGACCCGCAGCGTGTAGCGGTATCGGTGAGTGCCAGCAGCTGGGTGCGGGCCAGTCGGGCCGGGCTGTTCCAGTGGAGCAAACGGAGTGGTTACCCCGTCCGCCGGGGGGAGCCAATCGGCATGATCTACGATCCGCACGGCATCAAACCCAACAAGCGAATTTTATCACCCCGCGACGGATTCATCATTGGCCATAACAACGCAGCCGTGGTCAGTCAGGGAGATGCGCTTTTCCACATCGGCTACTAATTTGCGGACGACCAACGTTATCCGCTTTCCGACTGTCATTTAACGGTCCTACCCTAATTTGTTCTCCATGTCCGTAACCGTTACCGACCTGACCAAACTATACGGCACCCAGCGTGCCGTCGACGGCATCAGCTTCTCCGCCCGTTCGGGCGAGGTACTCGGCTTCCTGGGACCCAACGGTGCCGGAAAGACCACCACGATGAAGATCCTGACCTGCTACCTAAGCCAGACCAGCGGCTCGGCGGAGGTGTGCGGTCATCCGGTAGCCACCGAGAGTCTGGCGGTGCGCCGGCTCGTCGGCTACCTTCCTGAGCATAATCCACTGTACAAGGACATGTACGTCCGCGAGTACCTGACCTTCGCCGCCAACGCCAATGGGATCCGCAGCCCCCGAGCGCGTATCGCCGAACTCATCGAGCTGACCGGTCTGGGGCGGGAGGCCCACAAATTGATCGGAGATCTGTCTAAAGGCTACCGCCAGCGGGTAGGTTTGGCCCAGGCGATGCTGCACGATCCGGAAGTGCTGATCCTGGATGAACCCACCAGCGGACTGGACCCGAACCAACTGGCCGAGATCCGCACCCTGATCAAGCAGATCGGCGAGCAGAAAACGGTCATTCTGAGTACACACATCATGCAGGAAGTTCAGGCGCTCTGTGACCGCGTGGTCATTATCGATCGGGGCAAGATCGTGGCGGACGATCCGATCGAGCGCCTGCAGCGCCGGCTGAGTGGAGACAGTTCCTTATTGGTACAATTCGACCGACCGGTGCCGGAAGCGGATTTCCTGAAGATCAGCGGAGTGAGTTCCGTCACTCCGGGCAAAGTTTCCAACACCTACCGACTATTGCTGCGGGGAGAAGCCGACCCGCGCGCGGACGTATTCCGCTTTGCCGTCGCCCACGATCTCGTCCTGCTGGGGATGGTGAAGGAGGAGTTGACGGTCGAGGAAGTTTTCCGCGCCCTAACGGCCGCCGGTTGATGGTTGCTTACCTTTGTTCTACCATGCGCTGGATCCTTTTCCTTCTGCCCTTCTGGCTCACCGCTCAGCGGTCGGCTCCCCTGAATGCGGACTTCCGCTTCCAGGACGGGGTATACTTCACCGCCGAGGCGCTGCTGGCAAATGAACCCGATGTCCAATGGGGAGAGATCGCCGGCGAGATGGTCCAATTGCCGGAGGATTTTCGCGTGCAGATCGACAGCTTCGGTTACAAGACGGGCCGCTACGTTGAACCGTACGCCATCAGCCTCGACGGCCTGCCTTACGTTTTTGTACGGCAGGACGGACCCCGGGCATTCCACGAGTTTGCCGGTTTTCGCCAGACGGGCCGCTACTCCACCGTTCGTTACGACACGATCGTGCATACCCGCCAGCTGATGCGCGCGTACAACCCGGCTACCGGAACACCCTTTCGCGAGGGCTGGGTGGAGCGGGACCGCCGCCGCGAGGTCATCCGGGTCGTCGATATGATCTCCGGGCAACGGCACCCCCTCGAGGTACGCCCGGTGAGTACGCTGGTAAAGGAAGAAAGAGAAATCCACGAAGCCGTGCTGAGACTGACCGATGAGGATCCACAAAAATTGATCCGGGCCCTGGTGTTGTACAATGAGCGCCACCCTCTGCTGATCCCCTCACAACAACCCACCGACTAAATGACCGCCATTTTCCGCAAGGAGATCAACGCGTTCTTCTCCAGTTTGATCGGCTACGTGGTCATCGCCGTCTTCCTGATCGTGATGGGTCTGTTCCTCTTCGTTTTTCCCGATACGAGCCTGATCAATTACGGTTATGCTACCCTCGGCCCCTTCTTCGAGCTGGCACCTAATATCCTCCTGTTCATCATCCCGGCAATCTGTATGCGGGCCTTTGCCGAGGAACGGCAGACCGGCTCCATCGAACTGCTGGTGACCCGCCCCCTGCGGGATATCGAGATCGTGATGGGCAAGTTCCTCGCCTGCCTTGCCCTGGTGGTGATTGCCCTGCTCCCTACCCTACTCTACTACTATACCGTCTACCAGTTGGCCGAGCCGGTGGGCAACATCGACACCGGCGGAACCATCGGGAGTTATCTGGGATTGCTCTTCCTCAGTATGGCCTTCGTCGCCATCGGCTTACTGGCCAGTTCGCTGACTACCAATCAGATCGTCAGCTTCCTACTGGCGCTCACCATCACCTTCTGGTGCTACTTCGGCTTTGATTATCTGGCTTCCCTGCCCGTCTTCTACGGCAATGGGGATGCATTCATCACAAGTTTGGGCATGCAGGAACACTTCCGCAGCCTGGGCCGCGGCCTGATCGACTCCCGGGACGTGATTTACTTCCTGAGCGTGACCGCCTTTTTTATTCTCCTGACGGTGCTAAGTCTGGAGCGGCGGAAGTGGTAGACGGGCGCCGGCGCGCAGGAAATCAGCTGATCAAACTGACGGTGCTAAAGGGCCAGCCCGGGGATGATATAGGTACCTACGGAGCCGGCCTTTAGGTCGGCGGCTACGCTACCCTTCCGGCTGCCAATGGTAAAGCGGGCTGTCTCTGCTCCATCATTCAGCACAATGACGACCACTTCGCCATCCGGGGTCAGAAAGGCCACGTTCGGGAAGGTGGAAGATTCGTTGCTTTTGATGCGATACGATCCCGGCGGGACGGCACGGGACGCGTGACCGATAATGTAGTAGGCTGTGTTGCGGTGAACGCCACCGCCGTCGATGGTCAGGGCACCCAGGCAGCGCGTACAACCACCTTCGGTGTGGGGGTCTTGGTTGGGGTCCGCGGCAAGGTTCCATTCCAGGACGGTTTCGCTCCAGTTACGGGTAGCGCCAATAATGAGTTCCCGCACGTGCCAGCGCAAATCTTCGGCAAACTCGCCGGGGGCCCCTATCCACTGTTCGGTGAAGTACAGGTGCTTATCGGGATACGCCTGGTGTACGGACGTCAGCGCATCGATCGTCCCCCCGTAAAGGTGGAAGGCGGAGCCGTCGATGTATGGGCGGGCGGTTGTATCGGCCAGGACGGTCAGCGGGTAGTCCGGTCGATCGGCGTTGTGGTCGTAAATGACGATCCGAGTATCCAGTTCCGCCTCGGCGAAGGCCGGACCGAGATACTGACCGACGAACTCGGCCTGGTCTTCGGGGAGCATGAGCAGGCTGGGATTGTTACCGGGGTGGAGGGGCTCATTCTGTACCGTAATGGCATCTATCGGAATACCTTCCTCCGCCATCCCCTGCACGTACTTTACGAAATAGCGTGCGTAGGCTGGGTAATACTCCGGTAGCAGACTCCCCCCCTTGGAGGCTCCATTGTCCTTCATCCAGGTTGGTGGTGACCAGGGCGACGCCATCAATCGGATAGCTGGGTTCACTTCAAGGATTTCCTGAAGCACCGGGATGAGGTGCTCCCGGTCGGGGTCCAGCGAAAAGTTGGTAAGATCCGGGTCGGTTTGCCCGTCCGGCAAGTCATTGTAGCTGAAAACAGCGGGATCGAGATCGGAGGCGCCCAGACTAAGCCGCAGGTAGCTGACACCCAACGCGCTATCGCTACGGGTGAAGAGTTCGTGCAGTAACTGTGCACGGTGTGCGTCCGGAAGCTGGTGTATGAGTTGCGCGCTTCCCCCGGTTAGGGTGTAGCCGAAGCCCTGCATTTCCTGGTAGCGGAGCGAGGGATCCAGTAACACATCGGGCAGGGAATCCACCGCGTTGACTGACATGGGGCCGCGTATGTCTAGCAGCGAAGAGCTATCCGCCGTGGTCACCCATGCCCGTGCCAGGAGGTCCGTTGTAACC
>JBASAV010000013.1:0-3966 GCA_049650785.1 Lewinella sp.
CCGCGCCCGTTCTCGGCACGGCGCAGTTCGTAGTTGCCGCCCTGCCGGGTAAAGGATACTGACAGTTCCCCGCTGATGCGGCCGGTAAAGGCATGCTTCATCGAGTTGGTGATTACCTCGTTGGCGATCAGGCCGAGGGGCATCAGGCGGTCGATATCCAGCTCGATCGATTCCAGCTGCTGCTGGACGCGCAAGGGAAGGTCGCGCACGTTCAGTGTATCGATCACTTCGCCGATAAGTTGCTGGAGGTACTCCTTCGCGTTCACCGCCGTGGTGACCGTGTCGCGTAGGTACATGCGTTGGTGGATGATGGCCATCGACCGCACCCGCTGCCGGCCCATGTCGATGGCGTCTAGCGCCGCTGGGTCCTGAATAAAGTCCCGCTGCAGGGAAAGCAGACTACAGACCATCTGCAGGTTGTTTTTTACGCGGTGGTGGATTTCCCGCAGCAGGAGGTCTTTTTGGTCATGAATGTCCTCCAACCTTTCTTTTTGGTGACTGATCTTCCGAAACAGTAGCCAGATCATTACCGCGAAAAAGGAGATGATACCCAGGCTGATCCCCACGATCATCAAGGCGGTGTCCTTGCGCCGAAGTTCGGCGGCGTTCATCAATTGCTGTTGCCCCAGTTCGGCAATCTCCCGGTCCTGTGTTGCCTTCTCATACAAGGCGTTCTTATTGGCGATCTCGCTGAGGTGATCGCGCCGGTATATGGAATCGGAGATGGTGTGAAACTCCCGGTAATACCGGAGGGCGGCGCCTGGCTCTCCTTCGGCCTCGTATGCTTCGCTCAGCACCCGCAAGGCTATGGATTGTTGGCTCAGCGACTCGTGGTCTTCGCGAAAATCGAGCACTTTCTGCGCGTACGCCCTGGCTTCCGCGTACCGGTCCAGGCCGAGGAGGATGCCCGCCACGCTATTGAAACTCTCCGCTCGGTTGTAGTGGCTGGGCAGCTCCTCCCGCAGCTTCAGGCCGCGCAGGGCCAGGTCGAGGGCCTCCTCGTGACGTCCCTGCTGGTCACGGAGGGTCGCCAGAAAGTCGTAGTGAAAGGCCAGCCCGTAGCTGCTCCCCATCAGGGAGTCCAGACGGCCCTGTTCCCGCAGGTGGGCTTCGCTGCGGTCGTACTCCCCGCGGTAGAGGTAGAGGAGTCCGAGGTTAGCGTGTACGTTGGCCCGGCCGAGCGTATCGTCCACGCTTTCGTACAGCCCGAGGGCGCGGTTGTATAGCTCGATCGCCTCCTCCTCCTGGTCCAGGTCACTATTCAGGATAGCCAACCCGTTATAGGCTCCGGCACGATCCCCGTCGCTGCCGATGCGCTCGTAAATATTGGCTACCTGCAGGAGGTACTGTTGCCCTTCGAGGAGGTTCCCCATGAAGGTATTCATGATGCCGATCTGGTTGGCGGCCTCCGCGAGCAGCAGACTGTCACCGTGGGCGGTGGCGTACGTATGGACCCCCTTCCAGGTACGGATGGCGTTCACGTACTCGCCCTGCTTGCGTTCTACGCGTCCCCGGATCTTCTTACATTTTATCAGTTGCACCGAATCCATTTCCGGATGGTGCTCCTGCAGGCTGTCGAGGACGTCCAGCGTGCGTTCCAAGTCCTTTTCCCAACTAATTTCGAGCCTGTCCAATGCAACGGAGGCGGAAGGGGATTGCGCCGGAGCGCGGGAGGTAAGTAGCCAAGGTAACAGCCAGGCCAGGTAAATACCCTTGCTCATTTTACACCGGTTCTGGCCAGACGCAGCGCTTCGTGACGGGAGGATACGCCCAGCTTCTGAAAGATGGACTTCTGGTAATACTTGACCGTGTTCGTACTGATGTAGAGTCGCTCACCTACCTCGCGGTAGGTCATGCCGCCGTCGAGGAGGCGGAGTACGGCGTATTCCCGCTCGGTCAGGCCATCGACTATATCGCCGTTCAGTGCCGCGCGGTCGGGAAACCCGTTTCCGTTGGCGGCCGCGCACTTGTGCAGGGCCAGCTCGATGGCGGTGAGCAGGTCACCACGGTTGAATGGTTTGACGATGTACCCGTAGGGCATCGTATCCTTCAGGGCATCCACGGTCTCCCGATCGGAATAGGCGGTTAGAAACACGAAGGGGAAATCATACTTTTTGCGGATGATGCGGGCCAGGTCGATCCCGTTGCGGCTGCCTCTTATGTTGATATCGAGCAGTGCGAGGTCGAGGTTGCCGGCCGCCAGCAGATCAAGCGCTTGGTCGCCGTTGCGGGTCTTGCCCGCGATTCGGTAGCCCAACTGACCCAGCGTAGACTCGATCTCCATGGCTACGATAGCCTCATCCTCTACGATAAGGATGCGTGGGGAAGAGTCGGACATGTGGCGTATTATTAGACGAGTATACGGCAGGGAGCCGCAAATGCGGGCACCGAAAGTTGGATTTTTCAGATAGCTGCGGACTTGGGTGCGGCAATTGGTGACCAAACCGGTTTGTCCCTGCGCTCCGGCGCCTCCAGGCTTTTCCTTCCGCTCCCTTCATGCCGCTTCCGGTGAGTCCGTTACGGTTTACCGATGGGGCGGCCCAAAAAAAGGCAAGGGCACGGCCCGGGAGAAAGCTACCAATAGGTGATGAATGCGGCTGGTGTTGTTCATAGTGTCAGTCGCCACGGATAGTGTTCCCGGCCCGGCCCTTGGTGTGATCCACGAAGTGGAAAATACCGGATGCCTCGAAAAAAGTCTCAATTCAAAAAAACAACTGGGGCAGTTCTATACTGCTGCCCCCCCTAACTTCAGTAGGAACAAACATAGGGCGGCGACTTGCGGGATTTCCTACCCGGTCGGGTAGTATTGGATTAATCGAGGGGAAGAATGCGCCGCCCGTACCGAAATTCGATCCTGCCACGACGAATGGTGCGTAGCGATTGGCGGGTCTGACTAGTTGCCCCTTACCAAAGTGGTAAACGGAAATCTTGGCAAGGCAGATGAGCAATCGCTTCCTGTATAAACGCCCTGTAATCGGAGCCGTGCTCCGCCTGGCCCCCAGCAGGTACTCCATACCCGATGGTGCTTATGCGCGATGAGGAGGGTAGTCACCATAGGGAGTAGGTTAGGCAGAAAAGCGGGCGGGTGAAGTCCCATCGTGCGTTGTCGGGCACCGCAGCGTTCGACGGGTAATAAGTGCCGAAATGGCCCGCTTCCCGGAACCGATCGCTAAATAACGCAGGCAGTAACTTGCAAATACTACACGTGTAGTATATCTTCACGGTATGGCCGTGAACCCGCTTCCCTCCGACGCCGAGCTCCGAATCCTGCAAGCCCTCTGGGAACAGCCGGACGGTTCCGTACACGACGTCCACCAATGGCTGTGCACCCACGAACGAGCGGTGAGTTACACGACCGTGCTGACGCAGCTGCAGCGAATGCACAAGAAGGAATTAGTGAGGCGGACAAGTGACGGCCGACAGCATCGCTACCAGTCCGTTCCTACCCGGACGGAAGTAGAAGCCGAACTCATACTTCGCCTGTCGGATAAAGCATTCGACGGCTCGGCTGTCAGGCTAGCACTAAAGGCGCTGGGAACCGATAAGCCTTCGGCGGATGAACTTGACGAGCTCCAACGCTGGCTGGATGCACAAAAAGACGACCATGAATGAATTGCTGGATCATCCACTACTGACGGCAATGGGGTATGCCCTCCTGCACTCCGTCTGGGTATTCGGCCTGCTCATACTGGCCGGACAACTTATCGCTGGGGGTTTTACCGATCCCGCGCGGCGGCATGCCATTCTACTGGCGGTACTCACTGCCCTACCATTCTTGTTCGGGCTGCTGGTGTATCTAGGTCTTCCGGCAG
This sequence comes from Lewinella sp., assembly GCA_049650785.1. Taxonomy (GTDB): domain Bacteria; phylum Bacteroidota; class Bacteroidia; order Chitinophagales; family Saprospiraceae; genus Neolewinella. The sequence goes on from JBASAV010000013.1 coordinate 3,813, forward strand.
AATCCGTTAGGCCGCAGGGACTAGTTCCCGCCTCGGACATGTTACTCTACCCGGGCGAAACGAGTGCGGTCTATGCTCCGTCCGCTGTGGGGTGGTTGTCGTCGTGGTTGCCCGTCCTGTCCGTGATCTACCTACTGGGTCTGCTGCTTGCCGC
>JBASAV010000014.1:0-4597 GCA_049650785.1 Lewinella sp.
GCATAGTCACGTCCGGCACATTCTCCGCGTTCCGGTTCGTTTCGGTATTGGGGTACAGGACGCGCCGGGGAAATTCATCAAGGGCGGCCCGCTCCGGCAGATTGAAGTCGGCGTAAGCGTAATCGTACCGACGGGCATCGACCCACGTTTCCGGATTGAGGAAAAGGGCGACGTACTTCTCGCGGAAGATGTCATCGATGGTTACGTTGTCGTCACCGTAGGTAGATTCGATGTACTCTTCGATGGCGTCGCTGGCTAACTCGTACTCCAACATGCTGGCCCGGATACCCGCGCGGAAAGCCGTGTCGGCCCGTTCTTGATCGCTGGCGGCCAGGGCGGCTTCGGCCTCGATGAATTTCAATTCGGCGTACGTGATGATGTAGAGCGGACTGTTATCGGAGGAGATGACGCTCGTTGGAATGAGGTAGGCCTCCGTCGTTTCCGTCCCGTTGCCCTGGCGACCGGCGCCGTTAGGGGTTCCAACGAAAGTGCTATCGACCGTCCGGTTGGTGATGAGGGGCAGGCGCGGATCCAGTTCGTCGTAGGTCACGCCGTTGGTCGCATCAATGAACTGCTCCGATAACCAGCCACCGAGTACCAGCCCGGCATTGGCGACGGCGACCTGCGCCCACGGATTACGGTTGACAAAGGCCGTTGCCCCGGCGTTATCGTCGTTGCCGGTGAAGCCGTTATCGACGGCCGACAGGACCGCCTGGGCATCGTACTGGCCGGTTTCGCTAAGGTGATTCAGGTAACGGGCGCGCAGGGAGTAGGCGGCACGGGTCCACTGTTCCAGGTCACCGTTGTAGATAAAGTCGCTGCCCTCCCCTACTTCCGGCGCATCGGCGGCGGCCGGCATGAGGTCGATGGCTTCGGACAATAGGCTGAAGATGGTCTGATAGAGATCCTCCGCACTGTCGTACTGCGGGCGCAGGGTGGAGCCGGTAAAGGCGTCGGAGTAGGGAGCGGCGCCCCAGTTGTCCACTACCTGGCTCAGGTTGATCGCCATCAGGATCTTACCGATGGCTACGTGCCGGGTGAGACCTTCCTCCTCACCGAAGCGGATGAGGTCATAGATGTCGGTCATGGTATCGTACAGGCCACCCCATGCACCGCCGTTCTGGACCCGATCGTAGGTATCCGTCGAACTGCCCACGTTTGGGCTGGCCAGGTACTGGACGAAGTAGCCGGCGTGGCCATTGCTTACGGACTGGAGGTTCGTAGCTGTCTCGAGCGAAGTGCCGGCCATCAGTCCGTCGAGCGGAGGTCGGGTGGCTACGTTCGGATTATCGTTGATGTCGAGGTAGTCGGCCCCGCAGCCCGTTGTGAGCAGCAGGACGAGTAGCGAAAAGAAACTTATATAAAATCGTGCCATGGCTGCGGTGATTAGAATCCAAGATTGAGGGTGAACAGAACGCTGCGGACGGCGGGGTAGGTAAATCCGCCGAAGCCGTCGTCGCCGTTTCCGACCCCGCGGTTACCCTCGGGGTCGAAACCGCTGTAGGGGGTATCGAGCCAGAGGTTGGTACCGGTAATGCGTACGTTGATATTATCGATGAACACGTTTTGTAGCAGGCTGGCCGGCAGTTGGTAGCTGAGACTGACGTTCCGCAGGCGGATCCAGTCGGCATCTTCTACGAAGTTCTCGGTGGAACCCCGGTAGACATTCCGGTAGTAACCGTTGCCGTAATCTACCCCGTCGGGACCCTCACCCTGGCCGAGAAAAACCTCCTGCGTATTGACTTCCCCACTCGCGGTAACCCCCTCGAAGACGATCGTTTCGTTGCGGTTGAGGGTGTAGGGAGCGGTACCGAAGGCAGCAAAGAAGTTGCCCTGCTGATTGTACTTCTGTACGCCCTGCCGGGTATCGAACTGGAAAGAGAAGCCCAGTCCTTTATAAGTGAAACTGCTGATCAGCGCCCCGAACCAGTCGGGCTGGGTGTTGCCCAGTATCTTCTGCGTGGTTTCGATAACGGGAAATCCGTCATCCCCGATAAGCAGCGGTTGGCTGTAATCGATGAACAGGTCGTCGTCGCTGGCCCCGTAGCGGGCATAGCTCTGACCGTAGATATTTCCGTAAGGTTGTCCTTCGATCAGCCGAATACTGGCCGTGGAACTGGCGTATCCGTAATGGTCCGACACCAGGATGTCCTCGACCCCCTCGTAGATTTCCAGTACTTCGTTCCGGTTGCGCGTGTAGTTGAGCGTGACATCCCAAATGAAGTCTTCCGTAGCGATCGGGCTACCCTTCAGCATCAGTTCGACACCCTGGTTACGCATGGAACCGGCGTTCAGGACGAAAGACGAGAAACCGGTACCGCTGGAAACGGGTACGGGGATGATCTGGTCAATACTCTTCGCATTGTAGTAGGTGAAATCCACCGCGAGCCGGTTCTGGAAGAAACGCAGGTTAGTACCGAATTCCAGGGTGTTCGTCCGCTCGGGGCGCAGATCCTGTGCCCCCTGCAGGTTACCGCGCGTCCAGCCCGTTACCCCATTGACCGGAAAGCCGGTGATGCTACCGTAAACGATGCTGGTCCGGTAGGGATCGGTATCCTTACCAATGCCGGCGTAGCTGCCGCGCAGCTTAAAGAAGCTGACGAATTCGGGGAGCTCCACCAGTTCATCCATAATGACGCCCAGGCTGAAGGAGGGATAAAAGAAAGAGCGGTTTTCCTGGGGCAGGGTGCTCGACCAGTCGTTGCGCCCCGTGATCGTGAGGTAGACCGCATCGAGGTAGGACAGAGACAAATCGCCGTAAAGCCCCAGCAGGCGACGGTTGGTGATGTTGCTGGACGTACGGATCTGACTGGCGTTATTCAGGCTGAAGAAGTCGAAGATGGATAGCCCGAGCCCTTCCGTAGTCACGCGGTCGTAGCTGGAATCAAAGACATCGAAGCCCGCCAGGAAACGCAGGTTAAGCCCCGAAGCGATGTCCCGGGTGAATATGCCGTTGATATTAGAGGTTAGGTCACGGCTGCGGATGCTGGTTTCGTTATTGAAGCCGTTGAAGCCGCTGGGCAGGTTATCCTCGAAGTTGGGGGCACCGGCGTAGACCGATCCCCGACCGTAGTTCTGCCGAAAGTCGGTGTACTGGTCCAATCCCAACGTGTAGTTGAACGACAGCGAAGGAAACGGCGAATACGTGAAATTCAGGTTACCGATGTAGCGATCCACGTCATCGATGAATTTGTTGGTGGCCTCCCCGTAGATCGGGTTGTTACCGCTCACGCCGTTGCGGTAGCCGATCATGCTGCCGTCCTCGCGGATGTAATCGGTCACGTCCTGCGCCGGGGCCCAGTAGGTAAGGCGGGTGCTAAAACGGTCGGGGTTGACCCGGTTGCCGCCGCTGCGGATGTAGTTAAGTCCACCGCCGAAGCTGAATTTTTCGTTGGCTACGTAATTGGCATTGATGCGGATGCTGGTATTGTCGTAGGTACTGAAGGGCAGTACACCCTCGTGGTTCAGATGGCTGAGCGAGGTACGGAAGGTTGCTTTTTCGTTACCGCCGCTCACGCTGATGGTATTGCGAAACTGGTTGCCCTGCTGAAACGCATTCTCGTAGTTATTGAAGAGCTCGTCCGGGTGGTCGGGGTCGATCTGCTGCGCTTCCTCGACGGTCGGTCCCCAGCTGGGCCAGAAGCTGCCCGCGTCGTACACGCCGCCGAAGCCCCTGGTATAGACACGTTGTACGTCGGGAAATTTGTTGACCTCTTCCGTTCCGTAGGTGGAGGTGAAGTTGACCGCCAGTCCGCCGGCCTGACCGCGCTTGGTCGTGATGATGACGGCTCCGTTAGCGGCCCGTAACCCGTATAGTGCCGTCGCCGGGCCACCCTTCAGGATGGACATGCTTTCGATGTCCTGGGGGTTCAGGTCGGCGATACGGTTGGAGACCGCCCGTTCGCCACCTCCGCCGACGGTCAGCGTCTCGTTGCTGATGGGCACACCGTCGATGACGAAAAGCGGTTCGTTATTGGCATTCGGGTCGAGTGAGTTGACGCCGCGGATGATGATCCGCGAAGCTTGTCCGGGTCCGCCGCCCGCACTGGTCACTTGCACGCCCGCGACCTGTCCCTGCAGGGTATTGATCAGGTTATTTTGCTCCGTACGGACAATGGCGTCGCTCTCCAGCTGCTCGACGGAATAGCCGAGGGCCTTGGTCTCGCGACTGATACCCAGCGCGGTGACGACCACTTCATCTAACTGGGCGCCGGCCTGCATTTCCACGTCGATTACCGTCTGGGTACCCACCTCGCGGCTGACGGTCCCGTAACCGGTGTAACTGTAGATCATCGTATTGCCTTCCTGGGTGGTGAGGCTATAGGTACCGTCCACGTCGGTCACCGTACCGGTACCCGTCCCTTCTATCCGTATACTGACACCGATGAGGGGCTCGCCCTGGTCTCCGCTGACGGTACCCGTTACGAGTTGCTGGGCGCTCAGGGCAAAAGTGAATAAACAACTCATCAGAAGCGTCAGCGCGCCCCGGGGTGAATGCCATTTCATAATCCTAGTGTTTAGTAGCCATTTCCCCCGGCGGTTTGCCGAAAGAATGAACAAATTTAATAACACTAGATACTAAAATCCACAATTACAA
>JBASAV010000015.1:0-4658 GCA_049650785.1 Lewinella sp.
TTTCAATTGGTGTTCGATGAGGGGTACCGCGCCTTCATAGAGCGTCTACGACAAACGCACCCGGAATTGACCACTCACGAATGTCGCCTGTGCTGTTTCCTCCGGATGGACCTGGCCAACCAGGAAATCGCGTCTATCCAGAACGTTACCCTCAGTGCGGTAGAGCAGGCCAAGTACCGGTTGAAGAAAAAACTGGATCTGCCACGGGATCAGGGGCTGAATGACTACGTCAGATCGTTTGACGGCGGGGTTAAATCCTAAGCTGCTGTCTAACAGTACTTTGCAAATAAAGGGTTGGGTATATTTTACACATGTAGAGCGTTTGTCGAGTCGCTTTTTTTGGCTAAACCGCCGCATCGGTCCACCTTAGAGACCGGGAGTGGACCACACTGGTCTGCCCAATCTTAAAATCGATCTACATGCAAATGCGTTACTCTCTGTTTCTATGCCTGCTCCTGTGCGGCACGGTCCTTTCGGCTCAGGCGGTCACCCCCTGGCTAACCAAGGGCGACCAATCCGTCTTGCTTCAACAGCGTCCCACCGTCAATTTTGGGACCACCTCCGATACCTACGATGGTGTTATCACGATCGACGCTACGAATACTTTCCAGACCCTCGATGCCTACGGATTTATGCTCACCCAGGGCAGCGCGCAGGTCATCGCCGGCCTGGCTCCCGGCCAACAGAAGAAGCTGCTCCGGGAGCTCTTCACGGACCGCGGGCTAAATCTATCCGCCATCCGTATCAGTATTGGGGCCTCCGACCTTAGTAATTCGACCTACACCTATAATGAAACGGATGGGGACACCGACATGAGCGAGTTTAGCCTCGAAGGGCCGGACGCTACCTACCTGCTGCCCATCATCCGGCAGATCCTGGAGATCCGCCCCGACATCAAGATCCTGGCCACCCCCTGGACGGCTCCGACCTGGATGAAGACTAACGGCTCCTACGTAGGCGGCCGGCTGCTCACGGAATACTACGAGGCCTATGCCCGATACTTCGTCACCTACCTCACGGAGATGCGCGCGCGCGGCATCGAGATATGGGCTATCACCCCCCAGAACGAACCCGAGAACCCATTCAATAACCCCAGTATGCAGATGAACGCCAGCGAGCAGCTGGCCTTCGTCGATGGCTTTCTGGGTCCCCAGATCGAGGCAGCCGGTTTTGCGCCGCTTATCATCGGCTTCGACCACAACTGCGACAATCCCGCCTACCCGATCACGGTAGCCCGTGGCTCGGACTACGTCGACGGATCCGCCTTCCACCTGTACGCCGGTCAGATCGAAACCATGACCACCGTGCGCAGTGCTACGGGTAAGGGTGTTTACTTCACCGAGCAGTATACCGACGTGAACGGCAGTTTCGACGGCGACTTCGGCTGGCACCTCGAGAACGTCGTGATCGGCTCGCTTAACAACTGGTCCAAATCGGTCTTCGAATGGAACCTCGCGGCCGATCCGGAGCTTCGTCCCTACACCGACGGCGGCTGCACCGAGTGCCTCCCCGCCGTGACGGTCAGCGGTCGTAGCCAGACCGAACGCAACGTTTCTTACTACATCATGGGGCAGCTAGCTCCTTTCGTACAGCCTGGCGCCGTACGCATCGGCTCGTCCAGTTCCGCCCGCGACGTGATCGTTACCGCCCTCCAGAATCCGGACAACTCCCGCACCGTGCTCGCGTACAACCGGGGAGGGGAGGATCGCACGGTTGCCGTGCGGGACGGCGGTGAAGCTTTTACCTATACCGTGCCCGCGCGCTCGGCGGTCACCTTCGTCTGGAACTCGGATGGTACGGCCATTAATGACCAGTCGCCCTACGACGGGAATCCGATTCCGCTACCCGGCACCCTCGAAATCGAGAATTTCGACCTGGGCGGGCAGGGCTACGCCTACAACGATCTCTCCGTGGGCAATAGCGGCGGCCAGTACCGCGACACCGACGTAGATATCGAAGCGTGCAGCGAAGGCGGCTTCAACATTGGCTTTACCGACGACCGGGAGTGGCTCGAGTATACGGTCACCGTTGCCGCGGACGGTCGCTACGACCTGGACTTCCGGGTATCCACGCCCAACGATAATGCCGCACTTAGCGTGACCAAGAAAGGCCTCGACCTTACCGGTCGGGTTATCCTTCCCAATACCGGCGGGTATCAGGACTGGCAAACCGCTACCGTCACCGGTGTGGAACTCGCCGAAGGCACCCAAATACTACGGATCAACATCCTGACCGGCGGCTTCAACTTCAACCGGGTCGACGTCACCGAGAGTGACCCGGTCGTCGAGCAAACGCCCTTCGGCGGTACCCCGATTCAGCTGCCGGGAACGATCGAAATAGAGGACTTCGACGAGGGTGGCCAGAACGTAGCGTATTCCGATCGCACCCCCGGCAACAGCGGCGGCCAGTACCGCGAAACCGACGTTGACATTGAGAACTGCAGCGAAGGTGGCTACAACATCGGCTACACCGACGATGGGGAATGGCTGGAATACACCGTCTTGGTCGAGGAGACGGGCAGCTACGACTTCGGTCTCCGGGTCTCCACGCCGAATACGACCAGTGCCCTAAGCATTTCCATTGACGGTGTTCCGCTTACGGGGTCCGTCGCCGTCCCCAATACCGGTGGTTATCAGGACTGGCAAACGACTACTGTTCAAGGCGTAAGTCTGGTAGCCGGGACGCACGTGCTCAGGGTAGATATACTAACGGGCGGATTCAACGTGAATCGGGTGAATGTGTCGAAGAGTCCCCCCATCGACGATGGCGGTACGACCGCCGCGGCTTTCCCTTCTGTGTCCTCGCTATCCGTACCACAGGTGTTTCCTAATCCGGTCACCAACCTGCTCAACGTCAAGCTTCCCGAAGATCACGGCTACACTGATCTGGAAGTGTTCGGTTCCGATGGTCAGCTGCTCCGTAGGCGCAAGCTGAATCCGGGTACGCCACAAACCTCCCTGGATATAAGTGATCTATCCAGTGGCGCCTACCTGCTACGGCTCACCGCCCCGGCCGGCGTCAGTTGGGTATCCCGGATCATCAAACAGTAGATCGCCGACTCGACACCGATCACGATAACTCGCGGACATCCGTGCTTTCACCGTTCAGGACCCGCTCCTGTCCCGGCCATTTTATACCCATTACCCAAACGATTCTATCATGCAGCGAATACTCATTTTCTTCACCGTACTACTGGCCGTGGCTTCCCTGAGCGGGCAGACGGTGGAAGTATGGACCACCGGCGGTGTCACCTCCGAACGATTACAGCGTTGGAACGACGTAACGTTCACGGGTGACGGTATCTCGAATGCGTCAACCATCACCGTCCAGCCCTGGAAAAAATACCAGGCAATAGACGGATTTGGTTATACGCTTACCCAGGGCAGCGCGAAAGTCCTGAGAGGATTGAAAGATTGGAAGCGTAAGCAAGTACTCCGTGATCTCTTTGGTCCGGATGGAATCGGTCTTTCCGTAGTGCGAATCGGTATCGGCGCTACCGACCTGAGCGAGTCTGCCTATACGTACAACGACCAGGGACCGGACCCCCAACTGAATGGTTTTAGTCTTGCCGGCCCGGACCTTCGGGACCTGGTGCCCGTACTGCGGGAGATTGTAGCGATCAATCCACAGATCAAAGTCCTGGCTACCCCCTGGACGGCCCCGAAGTGGATGAAAACTAACAATTCCTACAGGGGCGGCAACCTAAAGCCGCAGTATATGGAAGTGTACGCCACCTACTTCTTACGCTACCTCGAAGCGATGAAGGCTCAGGGTATTTCCATCTGGGCTATCACGCCCCAGAATGAGCCCGGCCATGGTGGTAACGTACCCAGTATGGAGATGAGCGAGGCGCAGCAGCTGGCGTTCGTCGACCGATACCTCGGACCCAAGCTTGCGGCATCGCGGTTCGATCCACTCATCATCGGATACGACCACAATTGCGATGAGCCTTCCATCCCAATCAATCTCCTGAACGGCTCCGACTACTTCGACGGCGCGGCCTTTCACCTCTACGCCGGTAATATCGGAGCGATGTCGCAGGTCCACGCGGCTACCGGTAAAGGGGTTTACTTCACCGAGCAGTACACGGGAGCGGCGGGCAGCTTCAACGGTGATTTCGGCTGGCACATGGAGAACATCGTTATCGGATCGTTGAATAACTGGTCGCGGACGGTCCTGGAGTGGAACCTGGCCGCCGACGCCACACAGGGGCCGCATACTTCGGGCGGATGTACGGACTGCCTGCCCGCGCTCACCATCAGCGGGGGAAATGCGACACCAAATGTAGCCTACTACATCATCGCGCAAATAGCCAAATTCGTACCCCCCGGATCCGTGCGGCTGGGTGCCACGAGCCGGAGCGGTAACTTGCTCACGACGGCTTTTCAGCGCCCCGATGGGAAGCGTGTGGTGCTTGTTTACAATCGCTCCAGCAATAGCAGTACCGTCAGGATAAAGGACGGCGGGCGATCCTTCGATCAGTACATTCACGGTCGGTCCGCCATCACCTTCGTGTGGAATAGCGGCGGGCCGGCGCTGCGACAGATTGCAAGTCAAGCAGAAACAGCAGCGCAGGGTGTCTACATCTTTCCCAATCCGGCGGACTCGGAATTGCGTGCAGAACTTGATCCGGATGCCGGCTACGATCGGCTGTGGCT
>JBASAV010000016.1:0-3048 GCA_049650785.1 Lewinella sp.
ATATTTACCCACGTCGGCAGACGAACTCCGCTTTGCTGCGTTCGGCGGACGACGTTCGTGAGGCCCTGGTCCGCCCAGCGCTAGTTGGTCTGCCCAGGGTACTATAGCTAGAGTGATATTTACCCACGTCAACAGACGAATTCCGCTACGTTCGGCGGACGACGTTAGCTTTTGCCCATCATCTTCTTGATACCGGCTCCGCCAGCCACGATCGCCACCATGATCAGTTTCCAGCCTTTCAGCAGAAAGATTCCGATGCTAGCCAACAGACCGGTTTTCGCCAGCACCTTACCGGCTACCAGGGCGGCAATACCGTAGCCCGCTACCTCGTCAATACCGGGGGTAAAATCGGCGTAGCGGTGTCCTTCATTATAATTGACGCTGGTCAGTATACCGTCGAGGTTTTCGTTGACGCGGGGGAGGTCTTCGATGCCGCCGATGACGTTCATGGTCAGGTAGCCACGCCGGCCGAGGAAGCGGACGTTGTAGTTGAGGGTGTTGCCCTCTTCACCCTCGAAATAGAGTTCCTTCGCCCAGTGCAGGCGCTTATTGACGGCGTCGTAGCTGGGCGCCTGGGCCCAACCGATCAAGTCGATGGTCTCGTAGCCAGCCTCGGCGCGGGACTCGTTTTCAAGCACCATATCGGAGCGCATTTGATCCAGCAGGTCGGCGTAGTCGATGTCGGCGGCGTCGGAATCATCCACGTAGCCATCTTCGGTGAAGAAAATGTCGATGCCGTAGCAGGCATCGTCGAGGACTGACAGGCTATCCGGGAACAGCATGCCGAAGGTACCTTCGGCCACGCCCGGCGGATTCCCCCACAGATCGACAAGCACCGTACGGGCATCGTCGGCACCGATGAAACGATAGCCGGCTGGAATGGTGAGCGTAGCTAATTCCTCACCTAGTTGAACGGTGGTGTCGGTATAGAAAGTGAGGGTCGATTCGATGCTGTCCGTGTGCCGCTGATAGACAAGCATCATGGAATCGATATTGAAATCGACTTCGGTAAAGTCTTCGTCCTGCGCTACGACACGGAAGGGGAGCAGCAGTAATGCGAAAGTGACCAGGTATAGGAAATTCTTCATTGTGGGTGTAGTGGAGTGCGTAGAAATCTTTAGTAAACCGCAACCGAGTATGATGTGCCCTATTGGTTGGCATGATGGGCACTTGCTATCTGGGCGTAGAGCGCAGGTGAGAAAAAGGAATGGTTGCTGTTCGTAGAAGCACGGGGTCTTATTTGCCGATTTATCATGGGTTGACCCAATAAAAACCGGCAGGGGAAAGTAGCCGTATGCCCCCCCGACCCCATTAACATTTGATTTCTAGCGACTTGCTGAGTGTCGGATATTCACTTGCGGGTATACTGACAGCGACTACAGCGTGGAGGCGCCGGCTGCGCTGGGGAGCACTCATACTTCATCTAAACTTAATGGAGCGACTCGGTGCCATAGCTTCTCAGACCCTACTTTTGCGGCACCGACGAACAGCTTTCTCTCTTCTTCTCGTCTTGCTCGCTACTACCGTATATGACACACCCTCCCTTTGCCGGCCTTGTATTTCGCCACCTGATTATCCTAGTGTTGCTACTGAGTGCCGGCGGTCTGACGGCTCAGTTGACCATTTCCGGTCGGGTAACCGATGCCACCGACGGGACACCCCTGATCGGGGTTTCGGTAGCGGAACGGGGCACCACGAACGGTACGGTGACCGATCTTGACGGCACCTTCAGTCTGCAAGTCAGCGACGGAAATTCCATACTCCTGACGACTTACGTCGGGTATGCGCCCCAGGAGGTATCGCTGAACGGACGCAGCCAGGTAGAGATCGCCTTGCAGGAGGGCGTTAACCTGGATGAGGTGGTAGTCACCGCCCTCGGGCTCAAGCGGGAAAAGAAAGCCCTTGGCTACGCCGTCGAGGAAGTGAGCGGCAAGGATATCGACGCCGTTCGACCCGTCAATATGCTCAGTGGCCTATCGGGTAAGGTGGCGGGTCTCACCGTTACGAATGCGAGCAATGGACTAACCAGCAGCTCCCGCGTAGTAATTCGCGGCGAGAATAGCCTCAACATCAACGCGAACGGTCCGCTGGTCGTAGTGGACGGCATTCCCATCAACAACGAGGTGTACGGTGTAGGCGGCGGCAGTACCTCCCAGAGCGATCTGCCGAGCGACTACGGCAACGGGGCCGCCGAGATCAACCCGGCCGACATTGCCTCCGTCTCGGTACTGAAGGGCGCGGCGGCCTCGGCCCTCTACGGCTCCCGCGCGGCCAACGGGGTACTCCTTATCACGACCAAGAGCGGTGAGCAGCGGGAAGGATTAGGCATCAACTTCAGTAGTAACACCACCTGGAGCAGCCCGCTGGTGTTACCCGACCAGCAGACGCAGTACGGCGGTGGCTGGGGACTGGCCTACGCTTCCGACTTTGGTACGAACTTCGGACCATCCCTCGAGGAAGGATTGCAGATCGAGCAGGACGGCTCCCCGCAGCCCGGTGAGCAACCCTTTGTTCGTCGCTACGACATCGCCGATTTTTTCCAGACCGGCTTCACGACCACCAACCAGGTGGCCATCAACGGCGGCTCCGACCGGGGCAACTTCCGCCTCAGCTACGGAAACAGCCAGAGCGAGGGCATCGTACCGAACACCGATCTGGACCGGAATACCATCAGCCTGAATACGGAATACCGGCCGGCCGACTGGCTCACGATCGACCTCAGCGGCAACTACATCAAAAGCGAAAGCAGCAACGTGCCCGTGTCCGGTTACGGCAGCCAGGGACTGATGTATGTCCTGCTCTGGAATTATAATAATGCCGATATGGACTGGTTCCGTGACTACTGGGCCGAGGGCGGCGAAGACCGCGAGCAAACGTACATCTTCACCTGGGCGGACAATCCTTACCTCATCGCCTATGAGAACCTGAACGGTTTTGAGAAAGACCGGCTTTTCGGCCGGATCTCCGCTACCGCTGAGATCACCTCCGACCTGAGCCTGATGCTGCGGGGGGGGACCGACTACTTCGATGATCTGCGCACTAGCCGTC
>JBASAV010000017.1:0-3951 GCA_049650785.1 Lewinella sp.
ACCCGTGGGCGGACGAACTCCGCTACGCTACGTTCGGCAGACCACTAGTGAACCCACATGCCGTTCCCGGCCTTACGTCCACATGACCGAGATAACCCTGCTGCCCCCCGACGGGAAAGACGACTACACCGAACAGATCACTCCCGAGAGCTACCTGCGCACGCTGTCCCCGGCGGGCTTCCTGGTCAGGCTACCGAAGGACGCCACTCCGGCCTCCGCCCGCGAATTGGGTCACCTGCTCAGTCATAAGGAACGCAAGCATTTCAGTAGCGACGTACGTATCGAGGCACCGGATGTCACCGAAGGCCTGGTCCAGGAATTCATCGGCGGCCTCAAGCTGGGTAGCTATTCCGCCGGGCAACGCAAGGGCGACCACGAAGCGCATCCCCTGGCCGACGGCACCTTCCAGTACATCGGCGAGACCGAAAAGAACCTCATCCTGTCGGATGTGCAAAATCGTGTCCGCGCACTCGTGGACGCCCCGGCCAATAAGAAGCGGGCGCAGGACCTGGCGGCCTGGGCCATCGAAAGTGGCAAAACCTACGATTACAAAGTCAGGGTCCTCGATAAAGCGGCGTGTGAGCAGGAAGGCCTACACGCTCTGCTGGCCGTAAACCGCGGGAGCGAAGACCCGGCGGTACTGATCGTAATGGAATATCGCGGCGGAGCGCAGGAAGAAGATCTTACCGCCATCATCGGCAAGGGCGTCACCTTCGATACCGGCGGAGTCAGCATCAAGGGGAGCCAGAACCTACACCTGATGAAGAGCGACATGGGTGGGGCAGCGGCCACGTTCGGGGCCGTCGAAGCAGCCGCTCGTTTGAAACTCCCCGTCAACCTGGTCGGCATCGTTCCCGCCACGGACAACAGCGTCGACGCCCTCAGCATCAAACCCAGCGACGTCATTGAAAGCCACGCCGGCAAAACGATCGAGATCATCGACACCGACGCAGAGGGGCGCTTGATAATGGCGGACGGCCTCAGCTACGCGATCAAACACTTCTCCCCCACCACGCTCATCGACGTGGCCACCCTGACGGGCTCGGCCGTGCGCACTTTCGGTTACGTCTGCGCCGCCACCCTCAGTAAAAACGAGGAGCTGGTCGAGCAGTTCCGCAGGGCGGGCGACGCCTGCGGCGAGCGCGTCTGGCCCCTCCCGCCCTGGGACGACTTCGCCAAGGGCCTGGAAAGCGACGTGGCCGACGTCAAGAATTTCAGCGGCAATCCGCTACACGGGGCCACCGATGCCTTCAAATTTCTGGAAAACTTCACCCACGGCCACGAGCGGTACATCCACTTCGACATCGCCGGGGTAGCACTCAAGCAAGGGCCGTTCGCGAAGGACCGGCAGGCTACGGGCTACGGGGTGCGGCTGTTCGTGGAGTGGCTACAGGGTCAGACGGCCAGGAACGAATCAAGTTCCTCCCGATAGGATTCATCCCGCATCTGTTCCGCCAGTGCTTCACACGCCCGGTGGTACGCTTCGGATTCCGCTAGCTCCGTCAGCCGATCGCTTAGCGAGTTGATATCCAGCGCCTTCACGGGCGGGCCCGCCGGCCCCAGTCCCCGCTCGGCGATCAAACGGTTCCAGGCGTACTGGTCGATAATATGGGGAACGATCATCGTCGGACAACCGTGAAAAAGGCCCGTCTGCGTGGTACCCGCACCGCCGTGATGGACGATGGCACTGGCCCGGGGGAAGACACGGTCGTAAGCCAACTGACGGGTGAATAGGATTCGCTCCCGGTCATACTCCCGCGGTTCCCGCAGCCCGCCCCCGGCCTCGTTGATGATGGCGGCGATGCCCGCCCGCTCCAGCGCCCGCAGCACGATCTCCGTCTTCCCGGCCGGGTCTTCGTTTGCCATGCTGCCGAAGGTGATCACGACAAAGCGGGGATGGCGATCCATAAACGCTTCCACCGTAAGGGGTAATGGGTGTTCTGCTGTCGACTCGCTCCGCAGGAATCCGAAACATTTTACGTGACCCGGCCAGTCAGCCGGTGGTTGCAGCAGCGCGGGGGAAACATTGAAGAGCAGCCGCGTACCGGTGATGGCCCGCTTTACATCGCGCGAGGAGATACCGTACTTCCTCCGGTAATCTTTGGTAGGTGGGAGGATATTCTGTAGCAGGCCGAAATTAGCCAGATCGTAACTGATCCGCCATCCCCCCAGCCGGCCGAGCCAACCGAAGCCAAGGTGAGCATGACCGGGTACGGGATGAATCACCCACGGCACCGGACTCAGCACCACGGCCCGATCCGGAAAGCGGGCGGCCCAGACAAAGGGAAAAGTCGCCTTGGGGTGAAAGATCACCCGGTCGAAGGACCGCGACTCAAGCAATTCGATTTGTTCCCGCACCAGCTGCCGGTTGATCGCCAGCCCCTCGCGGAATAGCCGGTAGAGACCCCGCGTACGCTGCCACAACGACCCCTGCCCACCCATGAAGGCGCTCCCCTCCGCACCCCTAACCAGTTCCAGGAAGCGACGGTCTAAGCCAACCCCCGTGAATCCCCGTTCGGTAGCCAAATGCAAATACTGTTCCGGAAATCGCAAGTGATAGTATGGCCCTGACTCGACAGCAGGTTCCCCACCGAGAGAAAGGGCTCAACATCCCCACGGGTACCGACGGCAATGAGCGCAACGTCCATTCCCCTCTAGTTCGGTACGCTGAACCGGTAATTACCCGACGCCAGTTCGTAAACTGCGTGGCGGCCGGTATGCCGCAGGAAACGCATGCCTTGTTTCCCTTCGGACGTTTGTACGCCATCCGCGCTGGGGGCCGGCAGGTAAAGCAGGGCCGATGTATTCGGCGGAACAGTGGCGGAATAGGTCAGTCCGTTTCCATCGGTTACCCAGCTGCTGGCAATCCGCCCGTACGGCGAATCGTAGTACCCCCCCGCTTCGGTGAGCTGACCGGTCGGATCCGGTTCGGGACGCAGTAAGAAGGTTTTAAAGCCGGGCTCCCCCCGCTGTATACCGAGGGAATGAGCCATCATCCACTGCCCCACCGCCCCGAAGGAGTAGTGGTTGAAGGAGTTCATGCTGTTATTGCCGCCGAAGCCATCCTCGTGGGTGTAGGAATTCAGTCGCTCCCAGATGCTGGTAGCCCCCTGGGTGACGGGGTACAGCCAGGAGGGGTATTGCTCGTTCAGCAGTAAGTCATAAGCTACGTCGGTGTAGCCGTAATCCGATAAGGCCTTACTGATCCAGGCCGTCCCGATGAAACCCGTCATCAGGGAGTTGGCCGGATGGCTCACCCCGCCGTCGTCCTCGTTGTTACGCCGCACGCTGGCCACCAGACGGGCGGCGAGGCTATCGGCCACTTCTCCTTCCACGACCCCCAGCGCGAGCGGGAGGGCGTAGGAAACCTGTGTGTCCACGTAGTTCGGCTTGCCGTCGATCGTTTTCACCTGCTGCTCGGGCGGGGGCGAGCCGAAGCCCTGCGTCACCTGCCCGGAGCGGACGGTGCGGTAGCCACCTTCTTCCAGGTAGGTGTCCCGGAAATGCTGCTGCCGGGTCTGGATCTGCGCGGCGTAATCCGCCGCTTCCGCCCGCTTACCGAGTAGTTGGGCTATATCGCGCATGATCTGCAGGTCGAAGATGTAATAGCTCTCCCAGAGCAGGGTATTGTCGTTCTGGTTTCCCTCCGGACTGAGCCAGTCGCCCAGCACGCCGGCGGTCATGATCCCCGTTTCGGCATCGACGCCCTCCGCCAGGAAGTTCATATAGTCGCGCATGGCCGGATAGTGCTCCCGCAGCACGGCCGTATCGCCGTATTGCTGCCAGGTTTCCCAGGCGATGGTGATGCCCGCGCTGCCCCAGAGGATGCCCCCGAAGCCGTCGGCCGCGGGAGCCACGTCGGCGAAACGGCCGTTCGGGTACTGCGTTTCCCGCATCCCGAGTAGGTGGCGCCGGAAGAACTGGTCCGCGTCGGACAGGTAGGTAGCCGTG
>JBASAV010000018.1:0-9657 GCA_049650785.1 Lewinella sp.
ATGCAAAGGACCACCATCGCGATGGGCAGGCCAAAGTAAAACTGGGCGAACCCCAGCCCGTCATTGTAGGCTTGCCCGGGTGTGCTCAGAAACGTAACGGCGCTCGCCTGCGTGGCCATGACCGATAGCCCGATCGTCCACCATTTCAGGTCACGGTCGCCGAGGAGATAGCTTTTTACATTGTCAACCTGACGGGTCATATAGACGCCGTAGCTCACGATCGCGGTCAGGGTGCCGGTCATGACTAACCAGTCGAGTGTAGTCATAAATCGTGTTCGGTTACGAAGGGGTGAGCGTTCGTGTTAGACGGTATAGGCACGGGAAAAAAGGTAGAAGGCGACCAATAGCATCAGGTGTAGAACCAGGACGACGGTGTAAATATTTCTCCAGCTGCCAAGTACGGGCGGTTCGTCATTCTCCGGTTCGTCGTCCTTGATGAGCTCCTGTTCGTTCATGCCCACAAGGTAGGGATTAGCCCTCTTCCTCGCCGAGGAGGAAAGCAATCTCGCCACGATCCAGGTCCAGAGCCTCGCCGCTGCCAATAATATCTTCGGCCAACTGCCGCTTACGCTGCTGCAGCTGGTAGATCTTTTCCTCCAGGGTTCCCCGGGTCAAGAACTTACGGGCAATCACTTTACCACTACGGCCGATGCGGTGGGCCCGGGCAATGGCTTGCTCCTCTGTTGTCGGGTTCCACCAGGGGTCGAGAATGAAGACGTAGTCGGCGGCCGTCAGATTGAGGCCGGTCCCACCTGCCTTGATGCTGATGAAGAAAGTACCCACCGCGGGTTCTGTCTGGAATCGTTCTACCTCCCGGGCACGTTGCCGGCTACTTACGGCTCCGGTAAGCCAGGCGTAGGGACTCCCCAGGCGGTCGAGGTGCTTGCGGAAAAGCTCCAGGTAGCCTACCATGCTGCTGAATACCAAGACTTTGTGGCCGGATCGCCGGATGGTGTCCCACTGCTCCAGTACCTCCTCCAGTTTGCCGCTGTCCTTCCCGTAATCGGGCTCGGCCAGTACGGGGTGATTGGCGATTTGCCGAAGCCGGGTGAGCGCTTGGATAACCAGCAGTTTATAGCTGGCATTCTCTTCCCCGGAGGACGTCCCGAGCAAGGCGTTACGGGCGGCTGAGCGCTCCAGCTCGTAGACCCGTCGCTGCGCTTTAGTCATCTGACAGTAGCACAACTGGATATCGAGGTCGGGCAGGTCCGGGGCTACCTCCGCCTTGGTGCGGCGGAGGAGATACGGCGCTACGAGTTCGCGAAGTTGCTGCTTGCGTAATTCGTCATCGTGTACTTCGATGGGAACGATGAAGGTCTTTTTGAAGAAGGCGAATCCCCGCAGCAGGCCGGGATTGATAAATTGCATCTGCGACCACAGATCACTCAGCGAGTTTTCGATGGGGGTCCCGGACAGACTCACCCGGTGGCGGGCTTCCAATTCTATCAGGGCGCGGAATACCTTACTCTGCCGGTTTTTGATCTGTTGGCTTTCATCCAGTACGATGTATTCGAGATCCATCTTGGCCAGGGTGTCCTTGTCCCGTAAAGCCGTCTGATAAGTGGTGATGATAACATCGAACCGACTAAGTACCCGGGCGTCCCGCAGACGGCGCGTACCGATGTTGGCCTGTACCGACAACGAGGGGGCAAACCGCCGGATCTCTGCTTCCCAATTGTAAACCAGGGAAGCCGGAAGCACAATCAGGGCGCGCAGTGGTCGCAGGAAGGGCTCGTCCGCACCCGCTCCGCCGAAAAGGTCAATCTGTTGCCCGTCCGGTCGATCCGCTTCCCGAATTTGTTCCTTGGCGTACAGTAGCACCGCAATCGTCTGCAGCGTTTTGCCCAGACCCATATCGTCGGCGAGGCAGGCTCCGAGGCGTTCGTGGTAGTGGCGCACGAGCCACTCTATACCCTCCAGCTGGTAGGCGCGTAATTCCGCCCGCAGTGACGTGGGGGGGACGGTGCCGGTCGTAACGGTGGCCGTCGGTTCGATTCCCTCGACGGCAATTTGGGCCCGCTCCAGCATGGGCGCCTGACTGCGGGTTATGCGAACGCCTCCTTTTTCAATACGCGCCAGTTCAAAGCCCGGCCCGTAGGTGGTAAACCACTCTTCCGGGATCAGAAACAGGGTACCATCCGGCAGGGGGTAAAGACGCTCCCCGCGCTGCAGGTAGCGGACCAGCGAGGGGAAAGGAATCGTTTCACTCCCAACGGTGACCGTACCGCGCAGATCCAGCCAGTCACCGCGCTCCTCGGCGGACACCAATAGGCTACCGGCGGCTTCCGTGAAGGGGTTTCCCGCCTCTTCCGGGGCAAGAACTTCGAAACCGTGTTCACGCAATCCAGCGGCCTCGCGTAGTAGCCAGCCCAGATTATGGTAGACACTTGGTTGGGATACGGCCGAAAGTGCTTCATCCCCTTCCGTTGGTGATAGCCCCCTGGCCGTCAGCATGTCTAACAACTTTTTCTCCGCGGCGGGATTACGGACGGTGCGCGTAAGGCGGTAGGGTGGGCGCAGGGTATGGCTCACCCGCACCGTTTCGGGATCGCCAAATGGGAAGGCCTGGTCGCCGTACACGACCCACACATAGATGAGGTAGCGTTCGTTAAAGGGGTGTGGGCGGGCGGCGAGGCGCAGGTGATCGGGCTTCGTTACGGTGTCGAAGATGAAGCCATCCACTTCGATCTCATGGAGACGGGCCGCCGGCGCGATAAATTTGCGGAGATAGGTGCCCACTTTATCCAGGGCAATTTCCACTATGTCCCGCGTCAGGAAAGGACGCACGGCATCCCCCTTTAGATCGCGTAACCGAACCAGACACTTATCAGTCAGGATCCACCCGGGCGTGGGCCGGTTGGTAATCACGCGGGGATCGAGTTGGCGAACGGTTTTGGATTCGCCCGGCGTCGGCGATAGTCGGAGGCGGTATTCCAATTTGTCCGCCAGCAGCCGGAAATGCAGCGCCGGCTCCCAGAGCTGCGGAGCGAAGGAGAGCAGGTGGGCGGCGGGGGAGGCGCGGGGATTAAGGTTGGCGGTGACGAAGAAACCTTCGCTTTGACACAAACGGAGTAAGCTCGCCGTGCGGGCGTGGATGTAGCGGAGCACGGTTTCCCTTTCCTTATTGCCGCTTTTGACCAGACCTGCCAGCGTGGGCATCTTTTTGGCACCGTGCCGGAAGTGTTCGGCGACGGCCTTGTCACGAAGCTGGTCGGCCAGATGTAGCGCTTCCTCCAGCGCACCGTAACTCCCTATTCCATAGCCGGCAATCGTACCCTGACGGGCGGCGGTATGCACCACGCGGGGACGTCCGCCCGCGTCCACCCCGACGACGTAGGCTTTGGTGAGCCATATGCCGGTGCGAAACTCGAAAAGATTGAAAAGGACGGCGGCCTGCAAGGAAGGAAGATTAGGTGTTCTGCTTCAAAAAGGGAATAAAGGTAGGCCGGCTGTGTATTTTTGCCCCGTGTCCCTGGCCCTGCATGTTGTTTTCGTTCTGCTCGGAGTGATTATCCCGACGGTCCTGTTCGTGACGACCGGAAAGCGCACTTCCGCGCGGTCGATTCGCTGGACGGCCGGCCTGAAGGTGCGGATGTATTATGCCAATGGCACCCTACTACTCAGCCTGGCTGCTCTGGTGCTGATCGTCTGGTATTTTACCGGCCGACCGTACTCCGAACTCGGACTGGGGTGGGGGAACCTTCCCTACGACCCGGTGGCGGTGAGCATAATATTCGTTTTTTTGCTTCTTTACGGGATCGATCTCTACAGTGAGATCGGAAGCCGTAGCCGACAAGAGGAGACGCGAAAAAAATTCAGGGAACTGGGCTTCCTTCCGGCCAACGGCGGGGAATATCTCCACTTCCTGTTCCTGTGCCTGGCCGCCGGAGTAGGGGAGGAAATCGTCTATCGTGGTTTCATGATTACCTATTTACAGGACTTGCTTGACAGCACGGCACCCTGGGCGGTGGTGGTGACACTATTATTTCCCGCTGTCTCCTTCGGTCTCGCGCACTACTATCAGGGGGCACAGGCAGTCGTCAAGATTGTAGCCATGGCGCTCCTCTTCGGGTTTTTCTATTATCAAACTGGTACGCTCTGGCCCCTGATTCTGCTGCACACTGGTATTGACGCCGTTGGGGGGCTCCTCAACTGGGCGTTAGAAAGACAATCCTGATATCTTTTTATGGGCGTATGGTTTGGCCAATAAAAAAGATATACTTACCTTTGCGACCGCTTCCGAAAGGGGCGTCTGGCTGCGTAGCTCAACTGGATAGAGCACTTGACTACGAATCAAGAGGTTTCAGGTTCGAATCCTGACGCGGTCACCATTACCTTCTAAGCAGGCTGCGGTCTGCTTTTTTTTTCCACCTGTTTCAGGTGGGTATTTTTGATAGCAACGCCATTTCGCTATGTCTAAAGTCTGCAAACTCACGGGTAAGAAGCCGGTCAGCGGCAACCACGTCAGCCACTCCAACCGGAAAACCAAGCGCCGTTTTGTACCCAATATCCAGAAGAAGCGCTTCTTCGTACCCGAACTGGATAAATTCATCACACTCCGTGTGTCCACCAGTGCTATGCGCACCATCAATAAGCTGGGTGTCTACGCTTACGTGAAGAAACTGGAAAGCAAGGGCATCGAAACCGGCATCAAGCTTTAATCTCCGTCACCATGGCCAAGAAGAGCAAAGGAAACCGCAACCAGATCATCCTGGAGTGCACCGAACAGAAAGAGACCAACGTAGCCGGTACCAGCCGCTACGTCACCGAGAAGAACCGGAAGAATACCCCGGGCCGCCTCGAGCTCAAAAAGTATAATCCCAACCTGCGGCGGATGACGTTGCACCGGGAAATCAAGTAAACACCTCAACCGTCGGTGGCTCCCGGCCGTTTTCCGACTAAAAGAAAGCAACTATGGCTAAGGTATCAAAGAACTCACGCGTTGGACAGCGGGCGGCGAATGCCGGTTCTGGACGTGACTACGTAAAGGTGGTTCAGTCCATCAAGAACCCTGAAACGGGCAACTACTCCTACAAAGAAGTCATGATCCACAAAGACAAGCTGGATGACTTCATGAAGGATAAGTAAATCCAACTACGAATAGTCCGGAAGCCCGGTCTGCCAAGTGCGGGCCGGGCTTCCTTGCGCCCGTTACTCAGCGAATACTATGACCAACGACCAATTAAAAGAACTGCAATCCCGGCTGTCTCTCCTGCGGGGCTACCTGGACGTAGAGGCGCGTAGCTTCAAAATTGAGGACCTGACCCAGCGAAGTCTGGATCCGGCTTTCTGGAACGACTCCGCCGCCGCCGAAGGGGTCATGAAAGAGTTACAGAGCCACAAAAGCTGGGTGGCCCAGTACCAGAAGGTTGCCGACCGGGTAGATGACCTGGAAATTCTGCAGGAATTTTTGAAGGACGGGGAAGGCACCGAGGAAGAAGTCGAGCGGCGTTACGAGGAAACCCTTGCTGTGCTGGATGATGCGGAGTTCCGTGCTACGCTTAACCGGCCCGAAGACGAGTTGGGGTGCATCCTGGAGATCAATGCCGGAGCCGGCGGAACGGAGAGCAATGACTGGGCTGAAATGCTGATGCGGATGTACACGATGTACGCCGATAAGTACGCCAACTATAAGGTAAGCCTGGCCAGCGAGACGGCCGGCGACGTTGCCGGAATAAAGTCAGCTACCCTGGAGATCATCGGTGACTTCGCGTACGGCATGATGAAGGGAGAAAACGGGGTCCACCGGCTGGTTCGCATCAGTCCCTTCAACGCGCAGGGCAAGCGACAGACGAGTTTTGCATCCGTCTTTGTACACCCCCGCGTGGACGATACCATCGAAGTCGAGATAAACCCCGCCGATATCCGGTGGGATACCTTCCGGGCTTCCGGTGCGGGTGGTCAGCACGTCAACAAGACCGAGTCGGCCGTTCGCGTGACCCACGAGCCCACCGGGATTGTCGTAGAATGTCAGGAAGAACGTAGTCAGCACCAGAACCGCGAGCGGGCGCTGAACATGCTTAAAAGTCGTCTCTACGAGCGGGAGCTGGAAGCCCAGCGGGTAGCGAAAGATGAAATTGAGGCCGGCAAGACATCAAACGAATGGGGAAGCCAGATACGTAGCTACGTACTTGATGACCGCCGCGTAAAGGACCACCGGACGAATTGGCAAACCAGCCAAACGGACGCCGTGCTGGACGGGGATATCGAAGACTTTTTAAAGGCTTACCTTCGCTGGAGCGGGGAGGCGAAATAAAAAAGCACCCGGAGTTCGCTCCGGGTGCTTGCAGGGTTCAAGTGTTTAAGGAAAGGTGTTTTGTTCAAAGTGTCAGAATGTAGCCAAAATCAAAAAGGAGTAGTTAACTCGTAGATAATCAAAGTCGTATGTGTCTGTCACTCTGTATATATCAAACTCCGTGCCAAACAGCTAAATGGCTGATTAACAAGTAATTATATAAACGGGGTGAAAAAGGGGTGACGAAATTGGCTAAGACGATTATTAAACTGAATAAACTTATTCTATTTAATAGATCAGAGGTACCGCCAGACGAGTTGATTGATGAGGAAAAAGACGATCAGGTATATCCACAGCGCATCTAAAAAGTGCCAATAAATCGTCAACAGCCTGAGGTTAAGCCGTTTATCGGGATCGCTAAAATATACCAGTACGCTTACCGGTTCTCGCATGTACTTCCGTGCGCGGTACAGGAACAACCCTAAAAAGGGTAAGCCTCCGATGACGTGTGCAAAGTGGAGTGCCGATATTACATAAAGGTATCCCGCGGAGTTGTCGCTGGTGATGTATATCTGTTGGCTAAAGAGCTGGTACCAGGCTATCGCCTGCATGATCATGAAGAAAATGGACAGGTAGAGCGTGTACCATAGCATGCGCTGGTAGCCCTCCGTATTGTCGGCTAGATAAGCACGCTTCGCCTGCACCATGGTATAGCTACTTGCAAGCAGGATCACGGTATTACCTAAAAACAGCAGAGGAAGCTGAATCGGCGGCAGATCGCTCTGTATGCGGGTGTATACAAAGGCCGCCGTCATCGCCAGGAATAACATGCTCAGGCTGAAGAGCAGCAACGAGAGATAAATGTTCTTGGGGTGAAAGGCAAAGTTGTCTTCGCTATCATCCACCGGCCGATCAATTTCGTGGGGACGGTTATACATATAGTAACGTTGACCCGTTAGCTACGGGATTTGTTGCGGCGGCATCGCTCGGAACAGTAACGGACCTCCGACCACACGTCGGCCCACTTCTTACGCCACGAAAAGGGACGTCCGCAAACCGCACAAATTTTCGTCGGTAAATTGGCTTTTTTGTGGGCCATCAGTCTTTCCTGTCTTTCCTCATATCCAGGATTCGCTCCATTACGGCTTCCGCTTCGGCTGATTTGGCTGCGTAGCCGCGGATGTCGCCGCCGCGTTGCAGTGCCATGGCCTCCTCGAGCAGTCGGCTGTACTCTTTCTCGAGTTTCTTAATGGGGTCTTTCTTGAATAGTCCGAACATGATTTTCCATTCTAACGGACTGCCCCCCATTAGGTTGCGGGTAAGTAGCCCGGCTGGTCAGTCAGGTGTGCTATATTACGGTTCTTAATTAGCCAGGAATGAGGTATTTGATTACGCTTGCTTTTCTAATCGTCCTTTCCGCCTGCGCTCCGGCGCAATCCAATACCGGACAGCCCCTCAAAGCACTGGTCGGCGGTACGCTCATCGATGGATACGGCGGCACGCCCATACAGAACAGTGTGGTGCTGATCCGCGGCGACCGGATCGAAGCGGTTGGGTCGCAGGATGAAATAGACGTTCCCGACGACGCCGAAGTTATTTCTACGGAAGGGATGAGCGTTCTGCCCGGCCTGTGGGATATGCACGTACATCTGATGATCAATGGACACAGCGACTACGCCCATTGGGATACGGTATACCCCGCGCAGCAGGCCGATATCATCATGCCGGCCAGCGCAAAGCAGTTGCTCATGGCCGGGGTTACCAGCGCCCGGGATCTTGGCGGGCCGCTCGAAGAAAGCATCAGCGTGAGGGATCGCGTCAACGCGGGAGAAATCCCCGGACCGACCCTGTACATGAGCGGACCCTTCCTGCAGGCGGCGCCCTACCCGGGTACGGAGGCCTTTCGGTGGGGGATCCAATCGGTAACGGAAGCCAGGGAAAAGGTTCGTGAGCTGGCCCGCGCCGGCGTGGACTGCATCAAGGTAGTCGATCAGGACGATATTCCAATGGAAGCCTTCATGGCGTTGGTGGAGGAGGCGCACGCGCAGGGCTTGCCGGTAGTCGCCCACGCTCACCGCCCGGAAGAAATACGACGCGGGCTACAGGCCGGCGTCGATTGCTTCGAGCATACGGGGCTGAGCTCGGCACCCGCCTATCCTGAGGACATCATGGAAATGATTCGCGAGCGCACCGCCCAGATGAATCTCGGTCCGCTGTACTGGACCCCAACCGTGGAAGGACTCTATAATTACGAATATCTCCGCGACAACCCGGAAAAGCTGGATAACGATTGTTGGCACGAGGGGCTCACCCCGGAAATTATCGCCGACATAGAGGCCAGCATCCAGGAGCCCGGCCAATTGCCTTACTTTCAGCTGACTCCGATCCGCCGGCCTACGCTGGAGCGGAAGGTGAATCAACTGCGCGAGGCCGGAGTGGTCCTGATGGTAGGTACCGATTCCGGAATTCCCATGAAGTTCCATTGTCAGAGCACCTGGAACGAACTGGATGTATGGACCAATGAATTTGATTTTCCAGCGATATACACCATTAAGGCCGCCACCTACTGGCCAGCCAAAATGATGGGTGTCGATAATGACTACGGGACGGTGTCGGCCGGTAAGTTTGCCGACATCATCGCCGTGCAGGGGGATGTGCTTCGGCATATCGATTTGCTGCAGGGAGTCGATATGGTGATCAAACACGGACAGCGGGTCAAATAAAAAAGCCCCCACCGACGGAGGTCGGCAGAGGCTTTTATCAGGGTTTAGGGTAGTGGATCAAATCCACTCAGCAAGTTGTTAGGCGGTCTGGCGTTGCGCTACGTATGAGCGACGTTCTACACCATAATGCTTGTACAAGCTGTCCCAGTATTGGTGATCACTGGCTTTTGGCCAGTTGTTCTTGTCAAATCCGGGTGCGTTCTCCAGTCGGTCTTTGGTGACGTTCAGGACAAACTTCTCCGTGGTGGTATTGACGCTAAATGCTTCAAACGGCACGGCAAAATATTTGTCGCCGAGTCCGAGGAATCCACCGAAGGAAAGTACCGCGTAGTTGACAGTACCGGTTTCGGTATCGATCATGAGATCTTTAATTTCACCGAGGCTTTCACCTTTTTGGTTGGTTACGTTGGTTCCGGTGATTGAGGTTGAGCTTAAAATTGGGTTATTCATTATTTATATGTCTTGGTGCGGTACTAGTGGTATATGCTAAATATTATTTCCCGCTTGTTATCAAATCAAAATACACTAATATAACACCATATGTAATCAAATTGTTTACTTTGTAAGCAATTATTTTACAATCGGTCCGATCAGCGATTGATTCGATGTACCGCAACATACGCCTGGGGCTTAACGGATAACGACCGGAACGCTCGACATTTTCCGATCCTCCGCGGTCCGCACGAGTACGTAATACAT
>JBASAV010000019.1:0-5940 GCA_049650785.1 Lewinella sp.
CGCCCGTATACCGTTCCGTCTTCATGCGTTTGCCCACCGCGATCAGCGGGGTAAACAAGACGATGCGTCCACTGAGGTAATCGCGAATACGGGAAAATCCGGCCGTGATAAGTAGCAGGACGATGAAGAAATGCACCGCCGGGTTGATAAATACGAAAACCATGATCAGCATCAGGACGGCCACCGGTTCGTAGAGGAGTAAGCCGGCCGCCAGCCCGTTATAGGTACGAGCCCGGAAGCCTTCCGGGCGCCTGGTTTTATCCAGGCGATCGCGCAGCAAATACAGGAGTACGTAAATGCCATACAGGATCAGGGATGCCAAAAGCAGATCCATCCAGGTAAACAGCGGTGTGAGGAGCGTTTGCATGGGTTAGCGGGTGTATATCAGGTAGGATTCATCTTCCAGGAGGCGGCCTACGTCGTTGACGATGCTCTCGGTAATTTCCAGCGATCCGTCGGGATTTCTGGTTATTAATCCGATCCGGATAAGCCGCTGTAATATGCTGGCGTATCGTTCCTGGTAGGCGGGCCCGAACAGCTTGCGAAGGCGGTAATCACGGGTGCGGCGTTCGAGTAAAAGCGTAGCCAGCAGGGTAGCGGTATCCGGTGACAGAAAGGCCGGCAAGGCGTAGCGCTTACCGGACGGCTGGTGTACCCGGTCATCATCGAAACGTTGGGTGTAGTACGCCCATCGGTTTATCGTGTCCCCGACGTTGCCCTCCGTAGACCGATAGATCCGCCGGACAAGTTTGGCGAAGTGGGCATCACTGACGGCCTCCCCGTCCTCGTCTACCAGAATTTTGTGCGTGGCTCCGTGCCGGATGCGGACGGCTTGCTCCATATCGGGCAGGGAGAAGTCGTCCAGGTTGATCTCCGACTGAAACACCCGATCGATTTCCCGGTACCGGCTGTGGTGGTTGTAGACGGCATTGCTGGTAGATACCAGGAAGAAGATGCGCCCGGAGTAATCATCGATGTATTCCCCGAGGGTCCGGACGTTGGCTGCGAAGGTGGTGTCTTTGTCGGTCCACGTTTCGAGATCGTCAATCCAGACCAGCGGGCGGGATTGGACGGTGTATTTTTGTACGAAGGACAGGGCATCCTCTAAATCGCCGGTGGTTTTCGTCCGACGGCCCTGCACCGTAATGGAGGCGTTGGGTTCGAGCCGGATGGTTTGCCCGGCGAAGAATCGGTTCGTCACTAGTTCGCCGAAGAGCGTCTTACCCGCAAGACGCTCACCGGTCAGTATCACGGCCCCGCGGTAACCGGCTTTCCAGTTGTCGATCAGCTCCCGCAGGTGAGCCGTTTCGCGCTCGCGGCCAACCAGGAAGGATTCTCCGATGTACCCCCGGGTCATGAGGATGTTAGTGTACGCGTTATTGCGGGCCGACAGCGTCCGCTGCCGGACCACCCGCACGGTCTTTTCGGCAACGCTCAGCTTCTCCTCCCGCGTTGCCTCTCCGATACGGCGGTTCAGGCCACTGGCGTATTTAGCCAGCCATTCACTTACCCGACCAAGAACCCGGCCCTGCCGACGGGTGAAGGCATCGATGCCCCGTTGCAGGGGGAGGGGAAGAAATCCCGGTACGCCGCGGTAGGCGGATGCGAGCTCGAGGTCTTTATAGATCAGGTGTTCCACGCGCTCCCGTAGCCTACTGTACTGCTCCCGTAGTTCGGAGGTTTTGTTGAGGAAAGTGGTTAGGGGCTGGATCAACTGGCGGTTATCGAATTCCACCTCGTTGCCCGCCTTAATTTCGTTGGCCAGCAGGAGTGTGCGGTTGCGAACGTTGGCACTGGCGACATCGAGGCCGTTGCGCATCTGCTCGCTGAGTTCCCACATCTCATAGATCAACGGCATGACTTGCGCGCTGACCCACTGATCCGTCGACCGGCGAAAATTGATCTCCTTATACCGGAGGATGCCTTCGTCGGAGGCCACCGTGACGCGTTGCTCTTCACTCAGCCGGGCGATACCCGCCGTCACGGCATTGGTGTAGCGGTCCAGCCGCAGGGCCGGCTGGTCGTCTTCCACCATGTCCTCGAGCCTGGCGGCGATGGCCCTCGGGCGTTCCAGGGTAGCTTGTTCCTGATTAATGAAACGGATGATTTCTTCGGCGCGCTCCCGGGCATTCTCCAGGGTTGTCCGGCTTCCCGCGATGGCCTCCGCCAATAACTCCCGGACCTTGGCCAGGTGATCCGATTCCTGCTCCAGGGCGTCGTATTCCTTAGCCAGTGTCTCCGTTTGGTTGGCGATCTCCTTTAGTTGGTGGCGGTACAGCGGCCACGGGTTATGCTGGAGTTTCCACGCGTTTAACTGGCGTTTACGCGCGCGATCATTCCGCTCCAGTGCTTCCAATCGGGAGTGGTGATCGCCTTCCCATTCCTGAAGTGCTTCGCGTAGCGTGTCCCGCGACCGCTCGTACAGTGTCCGCACCGTATCGCCGTCCGTTTTATTCTCCTGCGCCAGCAATGCGGCAATCTGCAGTTGTAGCTGGACATCGCGGTACAGCATCAAAAAATGCTTTGCCTGCTGCGCCCACTCAAAGTGTATGAGGCGGCATTCCAGGTTATACGGGTCCGCCGTCTCGTCTGAGGGACAAGCCTCCCCGCGTTCCACCATGGCATCAGCCAGGTCACGCGCGTTGGCCGCCATTTCGTGCGGCGATAGATCGGGCTCCAGCCGCTGGATAGCGCTTTCGGCGGTGGTTGAAAAGGAGGCGGGGAGATCGGCGATCATTGCGGTAAGATAGAAAGGCTGAGGAACTGCTGCGGTGGGAGGTGCCAAATCGGCAATTTGTGCCGATTGGAAGACTAATATTCTGCCTAGAATGGCGGAGGCAAATTGCTAATGAACCTAATACCGCCTACGATAAAACAATGAGGTGGTGTATGTGCCTTAAGCCAATATTCTTCATGGCTAAAAACACGCAATCATGTTTTAACACGACGGAGGAAAACTCCAATACCACGTAAAGGTTGATAAACCCGACCCGCTATTCGCCAAGGCCCTCCAGCAGGCCATAGGCGGCATACAGGGAGAAATACGCGTCTGTCTCCAGTAGCTGTTTCAGGCCTGGGGGGGCCGCGGACCCGCAAAATACCGTGACATGCTTCTGGAGACCGGAACGGAAGAGATGGCCCACATCGAGATGCTCGCCACAGCCGTAGCCCTGAATCTGGAAGGTGCTCCCCTCGAACAGGAAAAGGCCGCTCAGGATCCCGTAGTATTGGCGGCCATGGGAGGCATGAACATCAACCACGTTATCACCACCTGCATGGCCGCCATGCCGGTAGATGCCAACGGAAACCCCTTCGACTGCAGTCATGTCTACGCCAGCGGTAATGTAGCCGCCGACATGCTCTCCAACGCGATGGCCGAAAGTACCGGCCGGATGCTCGCCGTTCAGCTCTATAAGATGACCAACGACGCGGGCATGAAGGACATGCTGCGCTTCCTCATCGCCCGCGATACCATGCACCAGAACCAGTGGATGGCCGCCTGGGAAGAGCTAGGTGGACGGGAAAACCATCCGATCCCCAACAACTTCCCCCAGGAGGAAGAACTGTCCGAATACAACTACACCTTCTATACGACCGGTAAGGACGATTCCGTGACGCCGCCGACCGGCCGATGGACGGAAGGATACAGCTTCGACGGTAAAGGCCAGTTCGATATGAAAAAGATGCAGCCCGTTGGCGGAAAGCCGGATTTGGGCTTTGCCAGCCCGGATGCCGCCGTCCAGAAGGGACAGGAAAAAGCCTAGAGTAGGCGAATCAGCCAGCGCCACAACAACCCAAATGGGTTATGTATGCATCTTGTCGTAGACAAGATGCATTTTTCAGTTATTTCTACTCTGTATTATGGTGCGATGGTTTTGGATTTTGTGCGCGTTGGTAGTCGCGTTTTATTCCTGCGCTCCGTCGCCCGAAACCAGCGCTGAAACTTCCGCAGGCCCGGGGCAAACGTATGCGCTGACCGCTTCCAACCCGGTCGACTTCGTCAACGAAGGTGGACGCTACGGCATGTTGCGGATGCGACTCAGCGGTGATAGTGCCCGCTTATTCAACCCCTTTACCGATTACGAACTGACGGTGGCAGCCTACGCGGAGCAGCGGCCCGAAAACAAGACCGACTCCGTCTACCTGGAGTATGATATAGCGGAGGACCGGTCCGTCACGGCAGAGTGGCACACTCCCGCGGAGCCCTATCACTTACGGTTTGAACCGGTACGACCGATACCCCTGGGATACTGGCCGGATACGCTGGTGGGACAGACTTTTCGGGTGGGCCGGGGAGGCGATTCGTTGCTCGTCCACGTCGCCGAGCTAAACCGGTCCGCGAGCGGCGACGGCTTTTACGCTACGCAGCTGTTGCGGGTGACCGGTAGTGCCGACCGAACGGTTGATTTTCGTACTACCGGATATGGTGTTTCAACCGGCGGACAAGTTCGCGCAACCTTTGATATGCCGGAAAGCCGGGGTCTTGGGGAGATGCGCAATTCACTGGCGGTCGCGGGACTTCTGGCCGATGGCACGCCGACCCTTTACCTGCTCGGGACGGATACGATCAATGCGGAGCCAATCGATAGCCTGCCCCTGGAAGTATACCCCTCGCTACTCCCGGAAAATATGGCGGAGGGCGATCTATTGGATCTGCTCAACCGGGGTCGGCTTCGGGTGATGGACCTGCCCCCCGAGCCGGATTCCGTCGGTATTGCCTATCAGAACGAGGTCAGCCCGGAGCACGATCCGATCCTGATTCGCAGTGAACTCGGCACCCTGGACATTTCCTTCGCGGAAGACGGGGGCTACACGGTGTTTGCCGGTGACCGGATCGTAAAGGCAGGTCGATGGACTTTATCTCCCGACCGCAATTTTCTGTACATCACGTCCGCCAGCTCATTCGGTGAAGGCTTGTGCCTGATCCAGGCTTACCGGGATGATTATATTGCTATTCCGTTCCCCCTGGACGTGGAAACCATTAAGCCCCGGGGTGTTCGGCTGCGCTCCTATTACCGGCCGCTCGTGGAATTGCGCTTTTACCGAGACTAAGCACGCAGCACCAACCACTACCGAAAACCACCCGACCATGATGTCGTATCACCTTCTGCCCTTACTGCTCCTGTTGACGGTTTTCGCCTGCGGCGACTCCGAGGAAGAGCCGTCAAGCCTGCCGGTGGGAAAGGACTATATACTGACGGAGGGTAAGCCTCTTTATGTCTTTCAATTTGGTGGTAACTACAGTGGGTATCGGATGCGGATCGAGCGGGATACGGCCGAACTATTCTCCCCCTTCGACCAGCACCGCGAGCGAATGCCCGCCTACGCCGGGGATAGTTTGTCCGTTTTCTCCGATGTGCAGTATATGGTGTATGATATGCAGCCGGACAGCTCGCTGCAGGTAGTACTGCGGGATAGTAGCGGCGTGATCGGCAAGCAGCGATACGTCCTAGGAGAGCGACTCATCGCGCATAGCCTAGACGAGGAGGTGATCGGACGGACCTACCGGTGGGAGATAGAAGATACCTCCTTGCTGATCCACTTCGATACGTCTAGCGTTGTAAGGAATGGTACCCCGGAATTTCGCGTGAATTTGTTCGGGACCGACCCGGCTTCCGGCAGGGTGAGCCGAATTGCCAGTGGCATCAGTAACCGGACGGATCATAAGAGCACACCCCTCTTTTTCCCTTACCGTCCGGAAGAGGCCGGCGGAAGGTTGGCGGTACTGCTGATCACCGGGAATGATGCGGGGGAGCCGCTGACTTACTTTACTTACGATCAGATGGACCAAAATTCGTTGGACGGTCCCTATCCACTCAAGCCCGTGGAATCGGTCCTGCCCGAAACCGTAGGTATGGCCGAACTCTCGCATTTGCTGAACCAATCCTTCGTAGATATAGCGATGCTGACCGACGAACCGGCGGCCGAAGACCTTAAATA
>JBASAV010000020.1:0-5879 GCA_049650785.1 Lewinella sp.
CCCTTCAACTGGGCGAAGGAGCCGCGCTCGCCAAGGCACTGGGCATACCCGTAATCACGGACCTGCGGTCGGCGGATATCGCCGCCGGTGGTCAGGGGGCACCCCTTGCACCCGTAGCTGATCATCACCTGTTTCGCGATTTTGATGCTTTTCTCAATCTGGGGGGCATCGTGAACTTTAGTGTACGGCGGGCTGATGGCACCTTCCTGGCCGGTGATCTGTCGGGCTGTTGCCAAATCATGGACCGGCTCGCCCGGGAGGAAGGACTGGCCTACGACCGCGACGGAAAGCTGGCCCGGTCCGGCACCCGACTGCCGGAGCTATGGAGGATCATCGACGAGCTTCCCTTTCACTCTCTGCCCTGTCCGAAGTCACTTAGTAACCAGTGGGTGGTGGAAAAACTCTGGCCGGTCATCCGGGATTATCCGGCCGCTACCGCCGACAAACTGCGCACCTTCGTGGACTACCTGGTTAGGGCCATTTTTAAGGAACTCACGCCGCACTGGCGTGCCGAAGCGGGTAAAGCAAGCATGCCGGTACTTGTCACCGGCGGCGGGGCACACAATCAATTTCTGCTGGAATCCCTGCGCCACTACCGCACGGACGAACGGGTGTTTGATTTTCAAGCGCCCGATGGAGTGACCGACTTCAAGGAAGCGGCACTGGTAGCGCTCTGTGCGCTCCTTCGCCACGCCGGATTGCCTAACAGCCTGGCCTCCGCCACCGGGGCAAGCAGCGATACCGTTAACGGGGCCCTCTATGCCGGGTAAGCTTTTACTGACCGGTGCCACCGGTTTTGTCGGCTACTACCTTGCTCAGGCCCTGGCGGCCCGGGGGCAAGCCTTCACGGCCTTGGTCCGGGAAGAATCCGATACCACCCAGTTAGATACCGTCTCCGCCTGGTGTACCACGGTATACGGAGATCTGACGGATCCTACCAGTCTGGACGAGGTGTTGAGCGGGGTAGATACGGTGATCCATGCCGCAGCCCTGGTGGCCATGGAAGACCGACGAGAGGACGAATTGTTGGATGTTAACGGTACGGGAACGGCCAACCTCGTCAATGTGATGCTGCATGCGGGCGTGCGCCGGCTCGTTCATATTGGTTCCGTAGCCGCACTGGATCGCACGGATGGTGGGCCGCTCACCACCGTAGCCGACCGCTGGCCTGCCGATCGTCTCGATACCGCCTATGCCCGCTCCAAATTTGCCGCTGAACGCGAAGTTTGGCGCGGACAGGCAGAAGGGCTTTCGGTCGCCGCTGTGTACCCTTCGACCATTCTTGGGGCCGGCGATTGGAACGGCCATAACACCCCTGCACTCTGGACGTACGTAGATAAGGGCGGCAAGGTGTACCCCCGGGGCAGTGCCGGATTCGTCGATGTCCGCGACGTGGTTGGTGGCGTGCTCAGCGTCGTAGACCGGGACCGGGACAGAGAACGGTTTCTGCTCAACGGCGGCAACCTGAGTTGGAAAGATTTCTTTGGTAGAGTAGCCCTGAGTTTGGACGTGAAGCCCCCGGGTATTGGCCTGTACCACTGGCAATCAGCGCTCCTCTGGCCCCTGGCCGGACTGTGGGCTAATATTTCCGACACCCAGCCAATCATTACCCGGGCCAGTCACCGCACCGGTCAGGCGTCCTATCGCTATGACGGACAGCCCTACGTGGAAGTAACCGGGCGCGCCTATACCCCCCTGGAGGTGACGATCGCCGAAATTGGCAAGGCCTTCCGCATGAGCCAGGGAATGGGCCAGGGTCTTCCGCCCACGTACCT
This sequence comes from Lewinella sp., assembly GCA_049650785.1. GTDB lineage: Bacteria > Bacteroidota > Bacteroidia > Chitinophagales > Saprospiraceae > Neolewinella. The sequence goes on from JBASAV010000020.1 coordinate 1,776, forward strand.
ACCCGTACTGACGGCCGGTGAGTAATCGCGGACGTTCTATCTTGGCGGCGCATGCCCACTTTCTTTGCCTCTGATTTTCACTTCGGCGTGGACGCCCGTACGACCAGTCGGGACCGCGAAGCAGCCGTCGTCCGTTGGTTGGACCATTGCCTGTCGGAACAAGCCGACGCCATTTACCTCGTAGGTGATCTATTCGAATTCTGGTTCGAGTGGCGGCACGCCGTTCCCCGGGGACACGTCCGGTTTTTAGGAAAACTAGCCGAGGTAGTGGACGCCGGTGTACCGCTCCACGTATTTACCGGCAATCACGATCTATGGATGAAAGATTACCTGGCGCAGGAAATAGGGGCCATCATCCACCGGGATCCGGTCAGGCATACCATCGAGGGGCATCACCTACTCATCGGGCACGGTGACGGTCTCGGCCCGGGTGACCGTAACTACAAGCGGCTAAAGAAGGTAATGACCGCCGGTTGGGCGCAGTGGCTCTACGCCCGGCTGCACCCCAACGCTTCGATCGGTCTCGCCAACTGGTTCAGCGGTAAAAGCCGCGACGCCCAGCCATCGGAGGAGGAATTTCGGGGGGCGGACAACGAATGGCTGGTCGCCTACAGCGAAAGAAAACTCACGGCGTATCCCGAGCTGGACCTCTGCATTTTCGGTCACCGGCACCTGCCCATCGACTATACCTTGAGTAACGGGCGAACGCGCTATCTCAACCTGGGAGAGTGGTTGAATTATCAGACTTACGTCCGATTGGACGTCGATGGAGCGCGCCTTTTACACTGGACGGGTACCCGACCCAGCCCGGTAGTTAACGGCGTGAACAGCTATCCCGGATAAACTGGCAATAAGAAAAATCTGTTACCTTCGCAAGAGCCGCATCAACTGTGTTGCGGTCAAGTTTGACATGCATCCCTGACCAGATCAGCGGCTACCCACCGCGCACTTAAACCTAATTGTTTTGTCCGTAAAAGATCCCGAGCTAAGCACCGTGGACTTCCGGAGACTACCGGAATCAGACTTTGAGCACGCGCTAAAGGATTATTACATTTGTCGCGTAAGCAGAGAGCTGAGCAACGTTATCCGTAAGGATGTACTCAACGGACGTGCTAAATTCGGGGTAAGCGACGACGGAAAAGAACTCTATCAGGTAGCGATGGCCCGGGCCATCCGAAAAGGCGACTGGCGGGCCGATTACTACCGGGGCCACACCCTGCTGCTGGCGCTGGATATGACCACTCCCGCTCAATTGCTCGCGCAGCTGTACAGCGACGATCGCCACGATCCCTTCAGTACCGGCCGACAAATGGGCGGCCACTACGCCAACCGGACCATCGACGAGGACGGAAACTGGCTCGACAATACCCAAACGTTTAATCTCAGTAGCGCGACTTCGCCCACGGCGGGTCAGATGGCCCGCGGCTTCGGCCTGGCCTTCGCTTCCAAACTATACCGGGAGGACGACCGCCTGCCCGCCGACCTACACTCCAGAGAAGGAAATGAGATCGCCTGGACCGAGATCGGGGATGCCTCCACCAGCGAGGGCGTTTTCTGGGAAACGATGAACGCCGCCGGCGTGACCCGGGTACCCATGATCTGCACCGTGGTCGATGATGGCTACGGGATCAGCGTCCCCGTGGACCTGCAAACCACCAAAGGCAGTATCAGCGAAGCGCTAGCCGGCCTGCAGGATGATGGCGATGGTAGCGGAGTGGACATCCACCGGGTTAAAGGCTGGGACTACCCGGCCCTCATTGATATCTACCCCAAGGTCGCCCGTCAGGTCCGGCAGATTCACCGAGCCGCCCTCATCCACGTACAGGAACTCACCCAGCCCAACGGACACAGCACCAGCGGCAGCCACGAACGCTACAAGAGCAAGGAGCGCCTGCAATGGGAAAAAACCTGGGATTGCCTGGCGCAATTCCGCCACTACCTCATCGCCACCGGTGTAGCCGAAGCCGGTGATCTGGATGAGATAGAAAAGCGTGCCAAAAAAGAAGTGGCCGCCGCCCGGAAGGAAGCCTGGGACCGGCTAAACGCTCCGCGTAAAGCACGGAAGGAAGCCGTGCTTAAGCTGCTTCCTACTAACGGGCACAGCACCCCGGCCATTAACAAGTTCGCCCAGGAACTGAAGCGGATGAATCAGCCGCTGTTGTCCGAGCTCATCGATGCCGTTCGCCGGCTACGCTTTGACGTCGGGCAGGAGAGTATGCCCAGGGAGCTCAAATCCTGGCTACGCGACGCCCTGGACGAGCTACGGGCCACGAAGGCTCGTAACTTATTGAGCAATACGCCCCAGTCTCCCCTCCGGATCGGGGGCGTACCCGCTACCTACACGAAAGGCGCCAAACCTATTCCGGGCTACGAGATCCTTCAGCATTACTTCGCTGCCAAGTTCGAAGAGCGTCCCGAGCTATTCGCCTTCGGGGAGGACGTGGGAAACATTGGTGACGTCAATCAAGGATTCGCCGGGCTTCAGGATAAATTCGGAGAACAACGGATCTTCGACACCGGCATTCGGGAATGGACCATCGTCGGACAGGCCATGGGTATGTCCATGCGCGGCTTACGTCCGATCGCGGAGATTCAGTACCTGGATTATATCTACTACGCCCTGCCCATCCTGACCGATGATGTAGCTACCCTTCGGTGGCGCACCAATGGCATGCAGGCGGCTCCCCTGATCATCCGTACCCGTGGCCACCGCCTGGAAGGAATCTGGCACAGCGGCTCGTATCTTTCCCCGCTCCTGGGAAGCCTACGGGGTATGCACGTTTGTGTCCCCCGCAACATGGTCCAGGCCACCGGGATGTACAATACATTGCTCGATGGGGACGATCCCGCCCTGGTCATCGAGGTCCTGAACGGGTATCGATTACGCGAACCCGAGCCTAATAACCCGCTCGAATTCCGCGTACCCCTGGGCGTTCCGGAATGCTTGCGTGAAGGTTCCGATCTAACTATCGTCACCTACGGTGCCTGCGTCCGCATCTGCCTGGAAGCAGCCAAATTACTGGCCGATCAGGGCGTGGAAGCAGAAGTTATTGACGTACAGACCTTGCTACCCTTCGATCTCGAGCACCGTATTGTCAATCATCTGTCGCATACGAACCGGCTCCTGATCGTCGACGAAGACATCCCGGGTGCCGCTTCGGCCTACATCGAGCGCAAGATCATCGAAGAGCAGAAGGGCTTTGAGCACCTCGACGCACCCGTCCGTACGGTGACTGCCTCGGTGCACCGACCGGCCTACGCCGATGACGGCAACTACGCCAGCAAACCGCAGGTGATGGATGTAGTGGAAGCCGCCGCCGAGTTGGTCCTTTACTAGGCTATCCAGCCCATTTCGCGGGCATGGGCGGCAGCCTCCTCGTAGGATCCGACTAGTTTCACCTGTATATGACTGATATCTTCGATCAGCCCCTCAATGCGTTGGGCGCGTTCCTCATGCTTTACGTCGCGGATATAGATACAGCGAATTCGGTCCGGGTTATTCCGTGCAGCCTCCAGGTAGATATCCGTATCGTGCTCCCCGCTGTCACCCAGTAAAATGAACGACATATCGGGATAGGTACTTAGGATCTTATCGACCATATCGGCTTTGTGCGTCTTGTAGGACTGGACAATGTCCTCGGCCGGTAAGCCAAAATCACGGAGCAGGATAGGGCCGCGGGGGAGGTGGTTGATGTGGATGAAGTCCAGCAGCAGATCGTACAGGTTCCAGGGGCTGTTTGACACATAAAAAAACGGATTGGATCCTTTTCCGTCCGCACCGAGTTGCAGTGCCTCGTAGAAATCCGATACCCCCTCGAAAGCCCGTCGGTTACTGGCATTCTTGAGGAAGGTATGCATCAGTGTCTTTAGCTTGAGGCGGCTGGTAACATCCGTCTTCAGGATCGTATCGTCGATATCGCTGATTATGCCGAATTCGGCCTCCAGCGGCATCACCACATCGGAGTGGGAGACGTGGTTCACCGGCCCGTCCAGGGGGGTTGATGTCACGCGGATGGTCGCTTCCTGCCAGAGTGCGTCGTCGAGTTTGGGCGCCTCGTCCGGATTGCAATGGTGCTCGATCTGGAAGTAGCCTTCGCTATCGGT
>JBASAV010000021.1:0-3162 GCA_049650785.1 Lewinella sp.
CACGGCTACAGTTCGCCTTTACCATTGCCTTTCACTACATCTACCCCCCGCTGAGTATCGGACTGGGGTTGCTGATGGTCATTATGGAGGGCCTCTATCTGAAGACCGGTAACAAGGTCTACGAACAGATGACGCGTTTCTGGACCCGGATTTTCGCTCTGACCTTCGGCATCGGGGTAGCTACGGGTATCGTGATGGAATTCGAGTTCGGTACGAACTGGGCAACGTACTCCCGCTACGTCGGGGACATCTTCGGCAGTGCCCTCGCGGCGGAGGGTATTTTCGCCTTCGCCCTGGAGAGCGGCTTCCTTGGCGTCCTGCTGTTTGGTTGGAACCGGGTCAGCTCGCGGGTCCACTTCATCGCCACGGTGGGCGTTTTCCTGGGATCGATGTTCTCGGCCATCTGGATCACGGTCGCCAACAGTTGGCAGCAAACACCGACCGGCTACCGGATCGCCGGGGAGGGCATGGACGCCCGTGCGGAGATCGTCGACTTCTGGGCCATGGTCTTTAACCCGAGCAGTGTGGACCGGCTAACGCACGTTTGGATCGGTGCCTTCCTCGCCGGTGCCTTTTTGGTACTGAGCGTGCACGCTTACTATCTGCTGCGGGGGCGCTACGTCGATCTTTCCAGGAAGGCCTTCAAAATTGCCCTCGCCGTAGCGACCGTATTCAGTCTGAGCCAACTCTTTACCGGGCACCGTAGTGCCGAGTACGTTGCGGAGTATCAGCCCGCCAAGCTCGCTGCCATGGAGGGTCACTTTGAAGCTTCGGCCCCGGCGGACCTGTACGTAGTGGGGTGGGTAGACAAAGAGTCGCAAACGACTACCGGTATCGGTGTCCCCGGCGGGCTGGGCTTTATGCTCGAGCAGGACTTCGACGCGCCGGTCACCGGATTGAATGCCTTTCCCGAGGAGGACCGTCCGGGCCAGGTAAATGCCGTATTCCAGTTTTACCACCTGATGGTGGCCATTGGTATGACGCTGATCGGGCTCACCCTGCTGGCCTGCTGGTTTTGGTATAGGGGCACGCTTTTCCGCCAGCGCTGGTTGCTGTGGGCCTTCGTGTGGGCGGTGGTACTGCCGCAGATGGCCAACCAGTTCGGTTGGTACACCGCCGAGATGGGACGGCAACCCTGGGTGGTGTACGGGCTTTTGCGCACCTCCGATGCCCTGTCTAACGTGGTGACGGCAAACCAGGTGCTCTTCTCGCTCATCGGCTTTACCCTAATCTACGCGGTACTGCTGGCGCTCTTCATCTACTTGCTCAATAAGAAGATCAAGCACGGTCCCTACGACGAAAGCGAGATCGATGACCGGCCACTACAGGAGAATATCGCCCGGGTGGCGGGCGGGGAGGTTTGATCTTGGCCCATCCTGACGCTTTTACGAATACTCACGCTCCTTATCTCCCATACACCGATGAAGTACTTAACGCTAAGCATCCTACTCCTCCTATGTACCTCCTGTGGAGAAGATCCGGAGATCGGGTACTCCACCCTGGCGGGTGTTGACTATCCGACCCTATGGTTTCTCGTCGTAGGAGCGGTCTTCACCGGCTACGGTATCCTGGACGGTTTTGACCTCGGCGCCGGCGCCTGGCACCTGTTTTTTCGTAAGGAGCAGAGTCGTCGTATCGCGCTCAATGCGGTAGGGCCGGTGTGGGATGGCAACGAAGTTTGGCTGGTCATCGGGGGCGGTACCCTCTTCGCGGGCTTTCCGGAAGTATACGCCAGCCTGTTCTCGGCTATGTACATACCGCTGATGCTGTTCCTTTTCATGCTGATCTTTCGTGCCATCAGTATCGAGTTCCGTAGTAAGGAACCGATGAAGTGGTGGAGACAAATGTGGGACGTGTCCTACAGCATTTCCAGTACCTTATTGGCCTTTCTGTTGGGGGTGGTACTGGGCAACGTACTACTCGGGATGCCACTGGACGCGAATCACGAATTTACCGGAAGCTGGCTCAGCTTCCTGAACCCCTACGCCATTCTGGTCGGCCTGACCACGCTAGCTCTCTTCATGATGCACGGCGCGATCTATCTGACAATGAAGACGGAGGACCGGCTTTTCGACCGAGTGAACAAGCTACTGATCCGGTCCATCATCGGCTTCGTGATCCTGTTCATACTCACGACGCTGTACACCCTATTGTATATCCCCCATTTATCGGACGGTATTCGCGAGAATGTGCTGCTCTTTGGTGTACCCGTGATCGCGGTGCTGGCCATCGCTAATATTCCCCGGCTGGTGACCAAGCGACAGTACATTCAAGCTTTCGTGTTCAGTGCCATGACGGTGGGGCTCCTGCTCATAACCGTTGCCCTGGAACTTTATCCGGTAGTCCTGCTAGACAGCAGCGGGGCGGGCAACAGTTTGACGGTATACAACGCCGCGGCCTCCAATAAATCGCTCGGTATCATGCTGACCTTCGTTGCTATCGGGGGGCCGATGGCCGTTGGCTACACCATCTTCGTTTACAAGACATTCTGGGGCAAAGTCCAGCTGGACGAGCATAGTTACTAGGGGTGCACGGGCGAAGGAATGACACCCACCCCAACCGTTTGGATACGGAGGATAAGCTGTTCGGCTACCTCGTCGATGGTATGGGGCGGTTTGAGCAGTTGGCCGGTGCCATTTCGGTCTACACGGAAGAACTCGATTCGGCAGGCTTCGACTTCGATTTCCTCACTTTCGATGTCGTTTCCCCCTCGGTCCTTCTCTTGGTTTAAATACGCCGAATTCGGCGTGTTTGGAATATGGGTGGTCATTATTTTAGGTTACGGTTTGTGTATAGGTGTAACCTAGCAAAATGACGACATCAACGTATGGAAAAAGACTAGGACCTGATTAAGTACATACTCAAAATTAGTCTACGGCGGCCTCCAACTCGATCCGGCGACAATAATTGGTCCATTCGATCCACATCTACAGATGACGAGAGTGTGCTGAACCCAAAAGCTCAACTTTTGGCTGCTGCCAAGGTTTGAAAACCTTGGTCTGCTGACGCCATGCGCCAGCTCTCCGACTACAACAGCGAACTGAAGCTGAAGGGATTCAATGTCTTTCAGATCGAGAAAGACGGTAACAGTACCAACGTGTACAGCCGCAAAGACTTCTACAAGATCTGCCTGACCACGGGCAAGAGCATCATCCATTACGC
>JBASAV010000022.1:0-3501 GCA_049650785.1 Lewinella sp.
GTCGCGGACGATAGCCAGAGCGGTTTCACAGGCTTCCATGAGCGCGCTTTCCGCTTCGGACCGGAGCAGGTCTTCCCCGAAGGCATTGATAAACTCCTGGGTACGGCCCAGTATGCGGATACGGAAGGGATCCGTTTCGGTAAACTCAATCAGGTCACCCATGGGGTACCGGTACAGACCCGCCACGGTCGTGATCAACATGACGTAGGCGGTATCGGTCCGCACCCCGGATAAATCGACCGCCGCCTGCTCCCCGCGCTGGTAGGCTTCCCACGGAATGAACTCGTAGTAAATACCCGTGGTAAGCAGGAGGAGCATGGTGCGTAGATCGTCGCGGTCCTGAACGGCGAAGAAGCCTTCGGTGGCGTTGTAGATCTCCTGAAAAATAAAGCCGGGCTTTGGGAAGAGCCGTTCGAATTGACTCCGGTAGGGCTCGAAGTTCACGCCGCCGTGCTTGAAGGCCGCTGCATCGGGCCATACATCCAGCATATTATCGCCACCGTGAATTTCCAGGATGCGGCGATACAGAGGAAGGTTCCAGGTGGGCACCCCGCCCAGAATCGTGATACCCGGCTCGTGGGCCGCCAGGTGAGCGATCTTCTCGATCTTATCCTCGTAGCTAGGCGCGGTCGCCAGGTCGATATCGGGAATGTAGAACGACCGCATGATGCGGGGAATACTCTTGATGATGATGGCGCTGATGTCTGCTTTGGGCAATCCGGATGCGTGATGAATGCCCTGGAAAGCGCCGCCGATCAATAAATTTTTGTGGCTGAATACCTGGACCGATTCGTCCTTGTCGTACAGTATAGCCAGACTGAGCCAGCTACCCTTCAGATGGATCTCCCTGACCGCACTCTGGGGTACCGGCAAGTACTTGACTGCGCCGGTGGTACCGCTGGTGGTCGCGATCCAGGCGGCGGGATCGGCGGTGAGCGTGGTGAGTTCGCCCCGTAATATTCGTTCGATGTAGGGAGCATGATCGTCGTAATTGCGCACCGGGACACGTTCGGAAAATATCTCCGGGTGGCGAAGGATCTCTTCAAATCGGTGCTCCTTCCCGAAGGCTGTCGTCTGATTGGCCGCGAGTATGTGGCGCAGCGTTTCCTGTTGCAGCGCCAGGGGCTCCTCGTAGTGCGAGCGAATCTCCTTTCGGTACCGGCCCAGGTAGGTCTTGAAGATGGTGTTTACTACGCGAAGCATGACCTAGAGAATTTCCAACAATTCCCGCTTGCTTTCCAGCGAGCGTTGAATATGTGGGAGGCGTTTTCGGGTGTGTTCATAGCCAACGTCGTGCAGATCCGACAGCCGGTTCAGGTTAAAGATATGGTAATCGTTCAGTGTACTGGGCTCAAGGACCACATCACACAGTTCCGCGGAGGGAAGTGTATTGGCCATGATACTGAGATCAAAGCAACGCCAGACAATACCGATCACGGTCTTCACGTCTGCGGCCTTCAGGTTTTCGTAGGGCATCAGGTTGCTGCCGATGATGAAATCAGTCTGATTAAGCAGGGGTCTGACCGGCATATTTTCGATCACCCCACCATCGACGTACTGCGCGCCGTCAATCACTACTGGCCGGAACAGAAACGGTATTCCGCAACTGGCGGCAACGAGTTCGTGCAAGGGTCCCCGATCGTGACACTCCAGCTGCCCGGTATTCAGATTGGTAACTCCGACGTAGAAGGGGTGCTTCAGATTCTCAAAGCTATTATCCGGTACGACCGTAGCTAACCGTTCCTGCAGGTAGTCACTGCTGGTGAGTCCCGTGAGGGGCACGCCCAGTTTGTAGAAGCGGAATAGGGATGATTTAAGGGCAAAGTCGAGCATGTCATCCGGGGAAACGCCGGCACAGTACAGGGCCCCCACGAGTGCTCCGGCGCTCACACCAACAACCTTGGTCGGAACGATGTCGGCTTCCAGTAAGGCCCGCAGCACCCCGATGTGCGCCGCCCCCCGCGCCCCGCCGCCCGAAAGCGTTATTCCGATACTTAGCTTGCTCATGCTCCCATAGAGACACCACATCCCCGGCCCGGGTTCAGCGCCCAACCTTTACGGTAGGGTCACGTTGCAACGGGTATGGAAAATCTCAGTAAAAAGACCGCCTACGTAACCGGCGGCAGCAAAGGAATCGGCTACGGTATTGCCGAAAAATTACTGGCCAACGGCGCCAACGTGGTGATCACCAGCCGGAGTCAGGATTCGGCTACCGAAGCCGCCAAGAAACTGAATGACCTCGGCCATCCCGGGAAGTGTACCGGCGTGGAAGCAGATGTTCGCGACCTCGCGAGTCAGCAAAAAGCCGTGGAAACCGCCAGAAGCGAGTACGGTGGGCTCGACATCGTCGTCGCCAATGCCGGCGTAGGCCACTTCGCCTCTATCCAGGAGATGACCCCCGAACAATGGAGTGAAACGATCGACATCAACCTCACGGGCACCTTCAACACCATCAAGGCTTCGGTAGATGCGCTAATCTCCAGCAAGGGTTACTTCTTCACTATCGCCAGTCTGGCCGGAACCAACTTCTTCGCCGGGGGAGCAGCCTACAACGCCAGCAAATTTGGGGTGGTCGGCTTTACGCAGGCCGTCATGCTCGACGTGCGTAAGCAGGAGGTCAAGTGTACCACCATCATGCCCGGCTCCGTGGCTACCCATTTCAATGGCAACGAGCCCGATGACAGTGACGCGTGGAAAATCCAGATCGAAGATCTCGGCCAGCGGGTGATCGATCTGCTGAAGATGCCGGCGCGGACGTTGCCTAGTAAGGTGGAGGTTCGGCCTGCGGTGCCTAAATAGTACTGTAGTACCGTAGTACCGCTTCCTGTGGTCGCTGGTAGTTCTGTAGTTGGGTAGTACTGTAGGATGCGAGTGCGTCAGAAACACGAGCCTACCGTACTACCCGACTACAAGACTACAGTACTAATCGCCCTCTCCCGTACCGATACTTTCACTGGGATCCGTCGCCTGCGTCCGGCGAACGACCTTGTCAATACGCGTGGCCAGAACCTGATGGTCGTAAGCGGAGTTCCGGCTCAGCACATTCGACATCAGGGCCACGAGGTACCGGGTCCCGTCGGGCTGTTCGACGATGGCGACGGAATTCATGTAATTCATTCGGTTGCCCTTGTATTTGCCGCAGCTGGTACCGGGCTTGCAGCCATAGAGGCTTCCGGATTTGAAGTAGACCGCGGCGGAATCGAGCACGGGAGCGTGAGCGTAACGAATGCGACGGTCGGTCATATACATAAGTCGCTTCAGCTCCAGGCTGGAGGCGGGATCAGCTACCCTGCCGGACTCTAAAGCGGTAAGCCACTTCATCAGACCCCGAACGGTACCGAGGCTACCTCCCTTGGGGGGGACAATGCCGCTGGCACCGCGGGTGAACATGGTACCCAGTCGCCAGGCGTCTCCGTCGATGCCCATATCACGCAAGGGTCCGTTTACGATGTCTTCGCCAATGTCGCGCAGGGTGGTCCGATTGGTCGTGCTGAAATAGTC
>JBASAV010000023.1:0-6355 GCA_049650785.1 Lewinella sp.
GGCTTGCTACGAGCCGGGTCAGGCGAAGAATACCTACGGCACCGGCTGCTTTATGCTCATGAATACCGGCGAGGAGGCCGTACCGAGCAAGCACGGCCTGGTCACGACCATCGCCTGGGAGGTAGACGGCAAGACCGAGTACGCCCTGGAAGGAAGTGTTTTCATCGCCGGGGCGGCCATCCAGTGGTTGCGGGACGGACTCAAACTCATCGATGAAGCGCCGGATAGTGAGTACTACGCCCGCAAGGTGAAGGATACCGACGGGGTCTACGTCGTGCCTGCCTTTGCCGGCCTTGGAGCGCCCTACTGGGATATGTACGCCCGGGGCGCCATCTTCGGCCTCACCCGGGGTACGGCCAAGGGCCACATCGTTCGGGCTACCCTGCAGAGTCTGGCTTACCAGACCAAGGATGTGCTGGAAGCCATGCAGAAGGATGCCGGCCAGCAGCTGACTACCCTGCGGGTAGACGGGGGAGCGAGTGCCAATGATTTCCTGATGCAATTTCAGGCGGATATCCTCGGCACCAACGTCGAACGACCGAAGATCGTGGAGACCACCGCTCTCGGCGCGGCCATGCTCGCCGGTTTAGCGGTAGGCTTCTGGGAGCGGAAAGATCTGGAAGCAACCTGGCAACGCGATAAGGCCTTCGAACCCGTCATGGAAGAAGCGGTACGCAAGCGCCGGTACGCCGGTTGGCAAAAGGCCGTGAAACGGACCATGGACTGGGAGGAGCGCGATGCGGAGGAAGAAACAGACTAGCCCCCGGGCTGAATAGCTTCAAGAAGTTCGTCAAGGTCCCATGCCTGGTCGATGGAGTAGGGGCCAACCTCCGTCCGTCGCAGCGCGGTCAGGTATCCACCACTGTCCACCGCCTGCCCGAGATCGTGCGCCAGGGAGCGGATGTATGTTCCCTTACTGCAGCGAATATAAAAGTCCACCGTGTCGCCGGTAAAGTTATCCAGGGTGAACTCGTGTACGGTGACGGGCCGTGCCTTGACCTCGATTTGTTCGCCGCGCCGCGCTCGCTTGTAGAGAGGCTGGCCGTCTACCTTGATGGCCGAGTACATCGGGGGTACCTGGTCGATGGCCCCGGTGAGCTTACCGGTCGCCGCCTGTAGGATTTCCAGGCTGAGGTGCTCGGTTGGATACCGTCCGTCAATTTCCGTTTCCGCGTCGAAGGAGGGGGTGGTAGCCCCGAGCTGGATCGTTCCGGAATATGATTTACCCAAACCCTCCAACTCACCCAGTCGCTTCGTCCACTTCCCTACGCAGATATTCAATAAGCCGGTAGCCATCGGATCCAGCGTGCCCGCGTGCCCTACCTTGTGTTTTTTCTTACCGAGCTTCTTGCGAATTCGGTAGCGGATCTTATTGACCACGTCGAAACTGGTCCATCCCTGTGGTTTATCTACGAGAAACAGGGCACCCTCATCGAGTGCGAAAGGGGGAACATCTGCGGGGGAAAGCATAAGCGGATTAATGGAGATCAGACTACTAACTTAATTACTAGAACCAGAGCAGCGACGGTAAAGCAGTAGTAAGCGAAATATTTAAGTTTGGCTTTCTTGACCAGTTTTATCATCCACAAACAAGCAATAATACCCGTCAGGAAAGCGGCGGTGAAACCGATGATCAACTCCATGGCGGAGGTCGTAGCGGTGAACTGACCGTCCAGCAAATCCTTGGCCATTTTCCCCAGAATAAGGGGCACAACCATCAGAAAGGAGAAACGGGCCGAGCGTTCGCGGTCAATTCCCAGCAATACACTGGTGGAGATCGTGGCCCCGGAACGGCTAATGCCCGGTAGGATAGCGATCGCCTGCGCCACGCCGATCAACAGCGCACTTGTCCAATCGACAGCCTTGTCCGTTTGCTTGGCCCGGTCGGCCAGAAAGAGCAGTAAACCCGTTACGACGAGCATTAAGGCTACCAGGACAATCTGCCGGTCGAAGAGGGCGGTCAGTATATCATCGTAGAGTACGCCGATGATCGCAGCCGGTATCATACTGAGTATAATGAGGAGCGAGAATTTAGTTCCTCCATTCCACTCAAAGCGGAAGAGGTCCTGCAGTATCTCGACGATGTCGCGTCGAAATACGACCACGGTGGCCAGGGCGGTAGCGGCATGCAGGGTCACCGTCATAAGCATACTCTCGGCGGCCAGGCTATCATCCTGGAACAGCCATTTGGTGAGCTCGAGGTGTCCGCTACTACTGACGGGAAGAAACTCCGTAAGCCCCTGCACGATACCGAGGACGAGGGCTCTAAACCAGTCTATCACAAGTTACTTTTTAAAGATCGCGTAGGTGACCACGCCCAGCCCGGAGATGATGATGATGGGTGCCAGGGTGATTTTGCGCCAGCTATAGATTACGCTTTCGTCGAATACCGTCGGGTCATCGCCGCGTCCGCCGGTCATTAGCAAGAAGCCCAGCACGATGAGCAGGAACCCACCCCCAAGCCAGATATACGTTTGCTTGCCAAATATCAGCGGATGGGCGACGGCATCCGGCGTACGGGTACGGGTAGCTGGCCGGGCCGATGCTTTGGGCTTGGCTACCACGCGCACGGACTCCTCTTCCTGTGTGTCTGGGGTCTGGTTACGTGATTTTTGCTTTTTCCGCTTACTCATATTCGGACAAGATTCTTTCGGCCAGCGCGAAGGTACTACTTTAGGGCTTGCTTGTCCCAAAGCGGCATCCTTATTGACACTAATGTGCTTACCCTTACCAACTATGCCACGTTCCTTTCTATTGCTTTTACTGTCCCTTCTTCTACTCACTCTCAACCATTCCCTGTCCGGTCAGATGTCGGATGCGGAGGATCGCGCCGATCATTTCGGTAACGGCCCCTACGACCAGCTGATCATCCGGGGAGTGACCCTTATCAACGGTAACCTGGCTCCACCCATCGGTCCGGTTGATATTGTCATCGAAGGTAACCGCATCGTCAGCGTGGAAACCATCGGCTTTCCCGGCGTACCAGTAGAGGCCGATAGTCGCCCCCAGCTACGGGAAGGTGGTCAGGAACTGGACGCCGAAGGGATGTTTGCCCTACCGGGTTTTATCGATATGCACGGTCACACCGGCGGCCGGGCCCAGGGTACCACGCCCGATTACGTGTATAAACTCTGGCTAGGGCATGGCATCACGACCATCCGGGAACCAGGTTCATTCAACGGCCTGGACTGGACGCTCCGTCACAAGGAGCGCTCGGCCAATAACGAAATCGTGGCACCGCGGATCGTCGCTTACACCGGTTTCGGTATGGGCCGTGCGGAGCCCTTCACAACTACCGACGAAGTGCGGGAATGGGTACGGCAAAACCAGGAGAATGGAAGTGACGGCATCAAATTCTTCGGCGCTCGCCCCGATCTGATGCAGGCGGCCCTGGAAGAAAACAAACGACTCGGCTTACGCAGTGCCATGCACCACGCCCAGATGAACGTTGGCGAATGGAATGTCCTCCACTCGGCCCGCGCGGGGCTCACGACAATGGAGCATTGGTATGGCTTGCCGGAAGCCTTGTTCGAGGACCGTAGGGTTCAAGATTATCCCGTCGATTATAACTACCAGAACGAGCAGCACCGCTTCGGCGAGGCCGGCAACCTCTGGCAGCAGGCGGCCGAACCCTACAGCGATCACTGGAACGCCGTGATGGATAGCCTGCTTGCGCTGGACTTTACCATCAACCCCACCTTCAATATCTACGATGCTAACCGGGATATCATGCGCGCCCGCAATGCCGACTGGCACGACGAGTTCACCCTTCCCACCCTGATGAAGTTTTATGCGCCGAGCCGGGTCAGTCACGGAAGTTATTGGCACCACTGGGGAACCGAGCAGGAAGTGAACTGGAAAGAGAACTACCGGCTCTGGATGACTTTCATCAACGAGTACAAAAATCGCGGCGGGCGCGTTACGGCCGGATCAGACAGTGGATATATCTATCAGCTGTACGGATTTGGATACATCCGGGAGCTGGAACTATTGCGGGAGGCTGGCTTCCACCCCCTCGAAGTCGTTCAGTCCGCCACCCTCCACGGCGCGGAAGCTCTCGGTATGGCGGACCGGCTGGGTACTATCGAGCCCGGTAAGCTGGCGGACTTGGTACTCGTAGCCGACAACCCTCTGGCCGATTTCAAGGTGCTCTACGGTACGGGAGCTACCCGACTGACGGAGGATAATCAAGTCACCACCACCGAAGGCATTCGCTATACCATCAAGGATGGCATCGTGTACGATGCCGTTGCCCTGCGTCAGGCAGTCAAAGACATGGTTAGCGAAGCCAAGGCGGAGTAAAACCTACTTCGCAGTAAGCGCGTCATCGATCGTGGCAGCGATTTCCTGTAGGTGGTACTTGACGATCCCGTCGCGGTAGCGCCTGGTGGCCCGCTCGGAAAGCTGACGTATAGCATTTAGCTCCGCCCGGGCCAGTGCACCGATGTCCGAAGGGTTTTCCGCGTTCTCCATCATTAGCTCTTTAAGCCGGTCTACCTGTGCCCGCTGCAGATTGCGGCGGTACACACTTATGTCCTGACCCGCAAGTGCTTCCTGCCACACGCCCTCCCGCAATTGCTCGAGCATATCCGCGGCGGTGTAAGCATCTTCTCCGTTAAGCGTTTCGTTTTCAACCATACGTTCGAGACGGTCTTCGCGCAGGAGGTTGTCTAGCTGCCGGCGCTGGAGATTGGCCATCCGGTCCACGATCCCTTCCGCGCCAAGATTGGCTACTATACGGCGGGGCATGAGCCACTCCGGAGAGGAGAAGACCTCTTGGTTCAGAAACGCCATGGCCCGCTCCTGCTCTTCACTTTCCAGGTGGGTATAGGTGTCACCGTCTTCGTCGGTCGTCCGCAGCTGCTCGTACACGCCACCGATATTGGCCGTGACGTGGGCGGCATAGCGGGACCAAACCCCCAGGAATTCGCCGTAGAGTTCGCGGAGATCACTGTAATCCTGGCCCGGCTGTGTAGTCCAGTCGGCCAGATTTTCGGCAACGATCCGCAGGTTTTGCATCCCGTACGTCGATGCTTTAACGGGATCATCGCCCACCGCTTCGGTCTGGGAACTCGGATCGGAGGAGCTCCGACCGCCGAAGAGGTACATCGGGTCGCCACTTTTTTGGGTAATCCACTCGTTCAGGGTGTCCTTTTCGGCCTCTGGAGAATCCATATCCGGCAGGTACCGGTAACCCCAGTTGATTGCGTAAATATCGTAGGGACCGAGCATGCGCACCCAGCGTACGCCCTCGTCGCCCGGCTGGGCCACGTAGTTGTAGCGGGTGTAATCCATGATCGTGGACGCCAGTCCCCATTTATTGGTAAAGCTGGCCGAGCGCAAACTGTCGGTCGGGTAGGCGTAGCTGGCTTTCATATTGTGGGGGAGTCCCAGCGCGTGACCCACTTCGTGGGAGATAACGCGGCGCATCATCTCGCCGATCTCTTCGTCGGGGGTTTCCAGGCTGCGGGCCGAAGCATTGGCAGCTCCGGTTTCCAGCATATAGCGATTTCGGTAGCTGCGCAGGTGATTGTGGTACCAGATAATGTCGCTCTCGATGATCTGGCCGGAACGGGGATCGACGGCGCTGGGACCGATCGCATTGCGCGTGGTGGAGGCCACGTACCGCACCACCGAATACCGAGCGTCTTCCGGACTCCAGTCGGGATCATCCGAAGGGTCTGGTGCATCCCTGGCTACAATGGCGTTCTTAAATCCGGCCGCTTCAAAGGCCACCTGCCAGTCTTCAATGCCCTGGCGAAAGTAGGGGCGGAATTTTTCCGGTGTGGCCGGATCCAGGTAGTACACGATGGGTTCTTCCGGCTCGACCAACTCACCACGCCGGTAGGCTTCCAGATCATTGGGGACCAGCTACCACCGCTTTATATATTCTTTCTCGTCTGCCTTGAGGGCTTCGCTGCCGTAGTCCACCTGCGAGACCGTAAACCAGCCCACCCGCTCGTCGTGCAACCTCGGTTGCATGGGCTCTTCTGGTAGCAGATACATGGACTGGCTAAGTTGCATGGATATCGTGCCGGTCCGCGAGTTGGACGGAGGGTTGTTAGCCACGAAGGTCATATCGTGTCGCACTTCCAGATTACCCGGGTAGCTGGCCATCCGACTGATGAAGCTGCGGCTCTGGTCCAGGTTTCGGACTTCGTAGGATTTACGGAGGCGACGATTCAAGCCGGTAATCGCCTGGACATCCGTGCTGAACAGTTCGTTCACCTTTATTACGGCCGCCGTCGAGTCCGGATTGAATGCCTCGATATCAAACGCCATGATGATGGGCGCGTAGTTGTTGTTTTCTACCGACAGGTTGATCGGTAAACTGGAGTCCGCCACGGCATCATAG
>JBASAV010000024.1:0-9383 GCA_049650785.1 Lewinella sp.
CCCTCAACCAGGCGGTCCGCATCGACCCCCGGAACCCCGAAGCCTATTATCTGCTCAGTCAGGTCTTTGCCGAAACCGGCGACACGGTACGCGCCCTGAATTCCGCCGAAGAGGCTACGCAGATCAACCCCGACATGATCGATGCCTACCTCCTGCTGGGCGAATTACAGGCCGCGCAGGGTAATCCACGAGCGGAGGAATACTACGACGCGGCCGTAGACATCAATCCGGAAGATGTCATCGCCATTCACGCCCGCGCCGATTATTACCGGGACCAGGGCAACCTCGACCGGGCCATTGCGGAATACCGCCGTACCAGCACGATCGACCGCCAGTACGTCGCCGGCAACTTCAACGCCGGTCTCCTGCTCATGGAGCAGGACAGCCTGCAACGGGCCTACAGTGAGTTCAACATTACGATCATGAACGATCCCATCCACATTCGCGCCTACTTCTACCGGGGGTACGCCAGCGAACTAATGGGTGATCCCGATGCGGCCCGCCGCGACTACGAAACGGCGCTGCGCATGGCTCCCGACTTTACTCTCGCCCAGGAAGGGCTGGAACGCCTCGACGGATAAAGGCGTCGATCACCTTTCGGTAGACGTTCCCGTCGTCGTAGGTCCACTTACCCGCGTCCAGGTGACCGCCGCCCGGGATCGTCACGAACTGC
Source organism: Lewinella sp. (assembly GCA_049650785.1). Lineage (GTDB taxonomy): Bacteria > Bacteroidota > Bacteroidia > Chitinophagales > Saprospiraceae > Neolewinella. Next base: position 674 of record JBASAV010000024.1, read on the forward strand.
ACACCGGCGCCGGCCTTGCGTAAGCGCTGCGCAAAGCGCAGGGAATGTTCCCGGGCGACGAAGCCGTCCCGGTCACCGTGAATCAGGAACCATTCGCTATTTCCCGTAGGCCCGGGTCCGCTACAGGGACTGATGGCATCGTACCGCTGAAAAAGCGCGCGGGGGCGTAGCAGATTGAGGTCCAGGGGAGCGGCGAACAGGAGCGTTCGCCGGGGACAACGCGGCCAGCCCGCCGCGGGCCACCACGCCGGGTTCAGCGCCAGGATAGCCGCCAGGTGACCGCCCGCACTGATCCCCGCCAGCTGGATCTCCCCTAAAGGTCTGCCGGTTTCCGTAGCCAGTTTGGCCGCCGCGGCAATGGCTGACCGGCAATCGGCAACGATATCGTCCAGATTGGCCCGTGGCGGACGGCGGTAGCTGGGCAACAGCACGCGGTAGCCGGCGGCGAGCCACGGTCGGGCCGCGGGCAGGAAGGCCTCCGGCGTGCCGAAGGTCCACGCCCCTCCGTGTAGGTAGACCGCCCAGGGCCGGTCGTCGGTAGGGGAGGAGCCCGCCGGTTCTGCCAGTAGATAGTACTGCCGGCTGCGGATACCGTAGGTGTGGCGGGTTACGCGCGCATTCATGTTCCTCCTGACCTTCCCCGTGCGGTACCAGTAGTGGACCAAACCGAACAGGTCGCGAAGGGCAAATCCTATTTGGCGAATCATTTGTTGGTATTTTCGTCGCTCTCCCCCGGCAGCTTTCTATCCCTGCTCTACAAAAACTGACGCGTGAAATTACCTTTCTTATTAGCCGCTCTGCTATCCTTTGTTCACTTAAGCGCCCAGGCGCCCGACCGGCCCACTTCCGGCGAACTGCACGCCGCTATCCAAAAGCTGGGTGTACTCGGTTCGGCCCTCTACGTCGCCGCTCACCCCGACGATGAGAATACCCGCATGATTGCGTACCTCGCCAACGTCAAAAAGGTGGAGACGGCTTATCTGAGTCTAACCCGCGGTGATGGCGGACAGAATCTCATTGCGCCGGACATCAGCGAACTCCTCGGCCTTACGCGTACCCAGGAGTTGCTTGCCGCGCGACGGATTGACGGCGGGCAGCAGTTTTTTAGTCGGGCCAATGACTTCGGCTATTCCAAGCACCCCGACGAAACCTTCAACATCTGGGACCGGGAGCAGGTACTCGCCGATGCCGTGTGGGTGATCCGCAAATGGCGACCCGACGTGATGATTCTGCGTTTCGATCCCCGTGATCCGGGCTCTACCCACGGCCACCATACGGCCTCGGCCGTCATCGGCCTGGAAGCCTTCGATCTCGCTAACGACCCCACGGCCTTTCCCGAACAACTTGAGTACGTCGAGCCGTGGCAGCCGAAGCGGGTCTACTGGAATGCTTACAGCTGGGGCGATCGCCCGCTGCCCGACCACGCCGACAGCACCCAGGTAATCGAGGTGGACGTCAACGAATACCTGCCCAAGCTAGGGGAAAGTGTTGCGGAGATTGCCGCCCGTAGCCGTAGTCAGCACAAGAGTCAGGGCTTCGGCAGCTCCGGTAGCCGGGATCGCGCCCTGGAGCAACTGGAGTTACTGAAGGGAGATGAAAACGATGAGAACGGCAACCCCTTCGCGGGTATCGACCTGAGCTGGGGTTCTATGGGCGGCGGCGCGCAGGTAGAACAACAACTTACGGAGATCGAGACCAACTTCAATTTCGACGATCCGGCGGCCTCCGTACCGGCCCTGGTGGAGCTACACCAATCCATGGAGTCCCTCCCGGACTCATACTGGAAAATCAAAAAGCTCGATGAACTGGAGGAAGTGATCGCCGGTGGGGTTGGACTGTACGCTACGGCCACCGTCGACCGCGCCTTCGCGACCCCCGGCGACACGCTTGAAGTCACCGTCGAACTGACGAACCGAAGCTCAGTGCCGGTATCCGTTCACGGCATCGCCGTTGAGGGGGCGGGCGATCCGCTGCAGCACACTGTATCCAATGCCCCCAGACTTGCCGACGGAGAGCCCTATCTGGACACACTGTCCAAAGTACTGGCACTCGACGCGACCGATAGCGGACCCTACTGGCTGAGCGAAGACTGGGAACTGGGCATGTACAAAGTGCAGGATCAGTCCCTGCGTGGGCTCCCCGAAAGCGCGGACCCCCTACAGGCCGTATTCACGCTACAGGTTGAGGGTCACGATCTGCAGCTACAACGACCTATCCGCTACCGCTATACGGATCCCGTGGACGGTGAGCAATTCCAGCCCTTTGACGTATTGCCCCCCGTTTTCGTAGAGGTAGGCGAATCCAGCTACCTTTTCTCCTCGGACGAACCGCGTACCGTGACGGTAAAGGTCACCGCCGCCCAGGACGATCTGGCGGGTGAACTCAGCCTGGATATACCCGATGGCTGGTCGGTGGATCCGCTTTCTCAGGAAGTAACCGCGGACCGCGCGGGGCAAGAACGATTCTATCTGTTCGAGCTAACGCCTCCGTCCGGGCAGTCGCGCGGACGCATTCAGCCCCGACTCCTTATGGGCGACCACACCTACGGACGCCGGATCGTACGCATCGCCCATCCCCATATCCCCACCCAGCTGGCTACCCTGAACGGCGGCGCGGCGGTGGCCCGGGTGAAGTTGGAGGTCGTGGGTCGTACCGTAGGTTACCTGCCCGGGGCGGGGGATGCCATTCCCGAGGCATTGACCTCGATCGGTCTGGACGTATCCATTCTGGACGATACCGAAGCCTCCATTGGTGACCTCCGCGATTACGATGCCATCGTGGTGGGTGTACGGGCTTACAATACGCTGGACCGGATGTCTGTCTACCAGCCCCGATTGCTCGATTACGTCAAGCAAGGCGGCACCCTCATCGTACAGTACAATACGAACCGGCGCTTGATGATCGATGAGAAGGACCTCGGCCCCTATCCGCTGCAGCTGAGCCGCGACCGGGTGACGGTGGAAGACGCGCCGGTAGAGATCCTGGCCCCGGATCACCCCGCGCTGAACTACCCTAATAAGATCACCGATGCCGATTTCGAAGGCTGGGTGCAGGAGCGCGGACTCTACTTCCCCGACGAATGGGCCGATGAGTATACCGCCTTGCTGAGCAGCCATGACCCGGAGGAGGACCCCCACAATGGTGGTTTACTGGTGGCCGAATACGGCTCCGGTCACTTCGTCTATACCGGCTACAGCTTTTTCCGGGAGCTCCCGGCCGGGGTTCCCGGTGCTTACCGCCTGTTTGCTAACTTGGTTGCCCTGGGACAAACAAAATAACCATCATGCAACTGGGGTTCGTCACCGCTATCCTACCCGAGAACTCCCTCGCGGAGGTGCTTGAAACCGCGGCCGATATAGGCTACGATTGCGTCGAAGCAATGTGCTGGCCCCCCGGTAAGGCCGAGCGTCGGTACGCCGGCGTCACGCACGTGGATACCAGTACACTGGATGAGCGAGGATTAGACGAAGTCCGGGAGCTCCAGGAGCGGTATGGGGTATTCATTTCCTCACTCGGTTACTACCCTAATCTGCTGGGCGGCGGCAGCGTGGACTCCCGGCGGGCGGCGTCCGATCACCTGCGTAGTTTGATTGACGCCAGCGCCAAACTGGACATTAATACCGTCACGACTTTCGTCGGGCGCGACAAGGACCGCACCATCGATGACCAGTGGGAGGACTTTCTGGATGTTTGGCGACCGCTGGTCCAATACGCGGAGGAAAGGGGTGTCCGGATCGGGATAGAGAACTGTCCGATGCGCTTCACGGAGGACGAGTGGCCCGGCGGGAACAATCTGGCCGTGAGTCCAGCCATTTGGGAAAGGATGTGGGAGGCCATTCCCAGCCCCAACTGGGGGCTCAATTACGATCCCAGCCACCTGGTGCTGATGCATATGGATTACACGCGTCCCTTCCGGGATTACCCGGAGCGGATGGTCCACGTGCACGCCAAGGATCTGCGTATCGACCGGGACCGGCTTGATCGCCATGGAGTCTTCGCCGATCCCGCCCTGTGGCATACACCCAAATTACCCGGCCTGGGTGATGTGGATTGGGGGCAGTTTTTCGGTCACCTGACGGACGCGGGATACGACGGGCCGGTCTGTGTCGAGGTGGAGGACCGGGCGTTCGAGGGTAGTCGGGAATTGCGCTTGCGTTCGCTACGGCAAAGCCACGACTACCTACGTCAGTTTATCGTTTAGGGCGGCCTTCTATTTGCCCGGCTTACCTTGCGCCGGCTCCGGAGACGATCCCGAGCTTAAGAAAATAGAGTACATGGCCCGCCGCAGAAAGAACCGCTTTCCCGAACGCATTGATAATGTCACCATCACCGGCCTGGCCGATAAGGGGTTCTGCGTGGGTAAAACTCCGGAGGGGATGACCGTATTCGTGGAAGACGTAGCCCCGGGCGACGTGGTGGACGTGCGTCCGTTTCGCAAAAAGAAGAAAGTCCTGTTCACCGCCCCGCTCCGGTTTATCGAGCGCTCCAAGGAAAGAGTGGAGCCCTTCTGTCAGCACTTTGGCGTCTGCGGAGGATGTAAATGGCAGCACTTTTCCTATGCCGGACAGCTACGCGAGAAGGAGAGAATCGTCCATGATGCCTTTCGTCGCATTGGAAAAGTAGACGTGGAGCAGTGGGATCCGATCCTGGGGAGTGAAAATATTGAGTGGTACCGGAATAAATTGGAATTTGGTTGTGCTAACCGCCGGTGGCTCACCACCGAGGAGATCGGTACCGACATCGACAACGAAGTGCCGGTCATCGGCTTCCATAAAGCGGGCGCCTACGACAAGCTGATTCAAATCGAAAAGTGCCACTTACAGCACGGACCGAGCAATGAACTCCGCAACGGATTGCGAGCATTGGCCACCGAACTTAATGTGCCTTTTTTTGACATGCGTGAGCGTCATGGGTTATTACGACAACTAATGGTCCGGACGACTACGACCGGTGAATGTATGCTGGTCGTTGCCTTCTTCGAAGATGACCGGGAACGGATAACCACCTTTCTCGATACCGCTCTGGAGCGATTTGGAAGTCAGATTACCAGCCTGTATTACTGTATCAACCCCAAGGTCAATGAGTACCTGATGGATCTGGAAATGGTGCATTACGCCGGGAAGGATCACGTCACCGAAAACCTAGGCCACGTCCACTTTCGGATCGGTCCTAAATCCTTTTTTCAGACCAATACCAAGCAGGCCGAGAAGCTATATGCGATTGCCCGCGAATACGCCGGCCTAACCGGTGAGGAGAACGTCTATGACCTCTATACGGGCATTGGATCCATTGCCCTATACGTCGCTGAACAGTGCAAATCCGTAACCGGAATCGAAGAGATAGCCGCCGCAATCGACGACGCCCGGGAAAATGCCCGTCAAAATAATGTCAGCAATACGACTTTTTACGCCGGACAAGTCCGGGATATACTCACCGATGAATTCGCGAGGCAGCACGGGACACCGGATGTACTGATCACCGATCCCCCCCGGGCCGGAATGCACCCTAAAGTGGTAGAAATGCTATTGCAGCTTGCCGTTCCCCGCATCGTGTACGTCAGTTGTAATCCGGCCACGCAGGCCCGCGATCTGGCGCTTCTATCGGAAAAGTACGTGGTGGAGCGTGCCCGGCCGGTCGATATGTTCCCACATACCAGTCATGTGGAAAATGTAGTTAAATTAAGACGGAATAATTTGTGAACTATATAGTTTGATCGCTCTCCCGGGTGTTCTATACGAGGATACACTAAAATGCATTCGGATAATCATCAACCGCTCAAGGAAACACTGCTCCAATTCGGCGTCCCGCCTGCGTCCGCCGATTTATTCACCGCGGGTTTAGCGAGCAAGTCCCTACAGGCAAAAGAAAACCTGTTCGTGGAGGGCGACGGGCTTCCAAACGCCGCTTACATTGTCACCGGTTACATGCGCCTCTACGTCACGGACGCCGAGGGCAATATTACCACGCGCTTGCTGGCGGGGCCGGGAGATTTTATCGGCTGCGTCATGTCGACGCTCTACGATCGGGACGCTCAGTATACGGCGGAATGCATCACGGACTGCGAATTACTTCTTGTGAATAAAGTTGCCATTTCCGAGGCGAAGCAGCAGCTGGAAACCCGCGTCGTGTTGCAGGATATTGTTCTGCACCAGATGGTCCGACTCATGCACGAGCGAGCCGTGATGCTTCCGCTCAAGGCTACGGACCGGTATCTTTACTTCAGGAAACGGTATCCCCGGATGATGGAACGGATCCCCGCCGGCATCCTCGCAAACTACATTGGCGTGCGACCACAATCACTTAGCCGAATAAAACAAATGTTAAGGTAGACTAATAATTGTCGGGTTTTTAACCGATGTGAAATGGGATTTGAATTAAATCTCCCATATTTGCAATAGATATTATAGGCTACATTGACACTTTGAACAAATCTCGGTTTTGAACCTTTTGTCGCCCGCTCCATTTGGAGCGGGCGATTTTTTTGTCCCCCACTGCTCTGATGGGCGCTACTTAGGTTCTATGATGCTGAACCGTGAAATAGCCGCGTACCCAAAATCCAGCCGGCCAAGTCTGGCCGATGTGACCCGATGCCCTTCAACGAAAGTTTAGTGTACTATCCGTTGATTTGGTCTCACTCGCTATCACGCACCGCTAGCGTAGATCTCCCTTACCGCGGGTGGATACCATCGATGGCCGAATCTCCTTTGCTTGGTCTTGATTCGCCTACTGAAGTGGGGCTGCTTAAAGCCTTCAAAGGCCACCAGCAGAATGTGCTACGTATTGTCATAATACATAAGGTATTTTGATCGCTGGTTCCCCAACGGCAAGCGGGAAGTCCTTATTGCCGATGGGTGATCCATCGCGTGTTTTCGATCTGAATCTGCTGTTTAAACTATATATTGCTGGGTCAGCGGTTATTACAACCTTTTCGCGGCGCCATCTTTATTCTATAAATCCTTATCCCCATGGCCTCCATAACTCTTACCGTAAATGGAAATCAGCGATCCGTGAACGTGGATCCCGAGATGCCCCTGCTGTGGGTTCTCCGTGACGAGCTCAAGCTGGTCGGTACAAAGTACGGCTGCGGCATCGGCGCCTGCGGAGCCTGTACGGTCCACATCGACGGTATCGCCATGCGCTCCTGTAGTCTGCCGGTGGGCGAAGTCAACGACAGCACGGTGACGACCATTGAGGGTCTGAGTGAAAAAGGTGACCACCCCGTACAACTGGCCTGGCTAGAGCACGACGTGCCGCAGTGTGGTTACTGTCAGGCAGGGCAAATCATGACCGCCGCTTCTCTGCTGAGCAACAGTCCGGATCCAGACGATGCCGAAATAAGCGCCTCGATGAACGGTAATATTTGTCGCTGCGGTACCTACACCCGTATTCACGCTGCCGTTAAAACCGCGGCCCAAAAAATAAGCTAACATGGCTAAGAACCAACCCAACCGCCGTTCCTTTCTTAAGCTGACCGCGGCTACCGGTGGTGGTCTTATGCTCGGCTTCAGCTACCTGACGTCCTGTCGGAACGAGAAAACCGCGGAGGCGACTCCCGAATTGGTCATGCCCGAAGAATGGGTCGCGGTCAATGCCTTCCTAAAGATTGGCGAAAACGGTGTCGTAACCATCATGTCCCCAAATCCGGAAATCGGGCAGAACGTGAAAACGGCTATGCCCATGATCGTAGCGGAAGAGCTCGACGTGGACTGGAACAACGTGGTCGTGGAGCAAGCGCCCCTCGATACGGAAAATTTTGAACGCCAGATAGCCGGCGGCAGCCAGTCCATCCGTCACGGTTGGGAGCCGCTCCGCAAGACCGGAGCTACCGCCCGTTATCTTCTGATGGCCGCCGCCGCTCAACAGTGGGAGGTGGATATGGCGGATTTGCGAACGGAAAACGGTGTCGTCTATCACGATGGAAGCGACCGCAGTCTGGGTTACGGCGAATTAGCCTCCGTAGCTGCCACCCTGCCGCTTCCGGAGGAGGTCACTCTCAAAGATCCGAAGGACTTCCGCATTATCGGAAACGCGAAGAAAAACGTCGATGCGAAGAAGATCGTCACCGGCCAGCCACTCTATGGTCTCGATCTACAGCGCGAGGGAATGAAGTACGCCGCCATTTTGCACCCGCCGGCCTTTGGTCAGGCACTGAAGTCGGTCGATGATACGGCGGCCAAAGCCTTACCTGGGATCCATAGCGTCGTAGTTATCGATGCCGCCCCCGAGGGCGTGGAATTGCAGTGGTCCGACGTGAATGCCTTTCCGAAACTGGTGGCCGTCGTGGGCGATAACCCCTGGACCGTGATGCAGGCGCGCAAAGCGCTGAACGTGGAATGGGAAGAGAAAAGCCCGGCGGAATCCACGGCCGATCGCCGGTTGGTCCTCGAGCGTCTGCTGGAGGAAGGGGAGGCGGAAGTGGCCCGCCGTGACGGTGATCCGGACGGGGCCTTCGCGGCGGCCGCCCAGGTTGTCGAACGGACCTACTACGCACCTTTCCTGCCCCATAATACGATGGAGCCTATGAATTTCTTCGCTCACGTCACCGACGACGGGGCGGAGCTGATAGGCCCCATTCAGACTCCGGAGTTCCTGCGCAAGTCCGTCAGTGCCCTGCTGGACATGCCGGAAGAAAAGATCAGCATCGATATGACCCGAATGGGCGGCGGCTTCGGTCGGCGCCTGTACGGTAACTTCGGAGTGGAAGCTACCC
>JBASAV010000025.1:0-3804 GCA_049650785.1 Lewinella sp.
ATCCAGGGCGCTGAGGTATTCCGAAAAGCTCCAGGCCACCTTAAACCCGTCGGTAGAAAGCTCGATGCCACTAATCACTTCCGGAACCACCCGAAACTGCAGGGTGGCCTGCGCACCCAGGAGTTCATTGACGGCATCGGTCAGCTTCGTCCGCTGTGCCGGGGCAAGCTCGAAGGCGCTCTTCACCACGATGGAGGACCCATCGTCGGTAAGTGCACTTAAGAGTTTGTCCTTTTGGTCCGCCGGCACGGCCAGAAGGTGACTGATGAAGGTGTTGGTGGCCTGTTCCTCCAGGCTAACCGAAGCGATATCGGTGAGTGCCCTCCTGGCCAGGGCGAACACCTGTCGCTGGGCGCCTTCCGCGACCTGTTTGTCCCGGGTGGACCGCTCCGCTTCGCCCGCTTTGTGCAGTTTGGCACGCAGTGCCTTTGCGGCGGTGGTGGCGGAGTCGATCAGCGTCGCCTTCTCTGCGGCAACTTCCGCCACGGCGGTATCCAGCAGGCCTTTTTTCTGGAGGTCGAAGTCCTCGTTCCGCTTTTTCAACGCTTCCTGTTCCTGCTGCGCGGTCGCTTTTTCGGCGGCGGCTTCCTTCAGTTCGTCCGCGATCTTGTTTTCCCGTGCGTCGACCGCTTCGAGGATGGGCCGATACAGGAACTTTTTGAGTAGCCAGACCAGGAGGAGGAAGTTGACCGCCTGGGCGATCACCGTGAACCAGTTGATTTGCATAAGCTGTTAGTTTCCGAGGACGTGGTTCCAAAAGGGATTGGCAAAAATCAGGATCATCGCCACCACGAAGCAGTAGATCGCGGTAGACTCGATCATGGCCAGTCCGACGAACAGCGTTCGGGTGATGGTAGGCGCGGCATCGGGCTGCTGGGCGATGGAGGCCAGGGCGGAGGTGACCGCTTTGCCCTCCCCGTAGGCGGGCATCATGCAGCCGAAGGCGGTGGTCAGTCCGGCCGTGATGATCGAAGCCATAGCGATTAAGGTGGTACTATCCATGCTATACATTAGTTGAGGTGGGTGGGGAGGACCGAACGGCCGCTTCGGAATCGTGTACCGCCGCGGCGATGTAGACGGTGGCCAGAATGCTGAAGATGTAGGCCTGTACCACTCCGGTAAGCAGGCCCAAAGCGTTCATGATCACCGGAAAAAAGAAGGGTGAGATAGTCAGCAGAATGGCCACGATCATCCCCCCGCTCATCATATTACCGAAGAGCCTGACGGCCATGGCCAGGGTCCGGGACGTCTCCCCGATTAGGTTGAAGGGCAGCATGATCCAGGTGGGCTGGAAGTAGGACTTCAGGTATCCCAAGATTCCCGTCTTACGAATGCCGTAGTAGGGCACGGCGATAAAGACGCAGAGGGCCAGCGCGGTCGTGGTGGACAGCGAGGACGTAGGCGGCGAGTAGCCGGGAAAGACGATGCCGATATTGGAGACCCCGATGAACAGAAACAGGGTACCAATGAAACCGATATACTCCTGCGGTTTGCGCAGTCCCACTTCTTCGATCTGCGCGTTGATACCCGTCACGATCATCTCCAGAAAGCATTGCCAGCGGGATATCCGAATATCCGTTTTGAGCTTCCGGGTAATCAGCAGGGACCCCAGTACCAGCACGAGCATAACGCCCCAGGTCGTCACCAGTGTGAGGTTGAGGGTAATGAAGCCCTGCTGCCAGAAGATGGTTTGGTCTGGACTAAGTTCCATGGATGACTACTTGTTTCTCTTCCGCAACTTGCAGGTCGGGCGTCCGGGTGTACTGGGTAATGGCCAGGCGCGCGGCCAGAAAGCCCAGCAGGGCTATGATCAGGCGCTGCCAATTGTCCGCTCCGATGTAGTAGAGCCCGGTGAGCGTCAGGCCGATGCGCAGGAAGAAGCTGACCATCACCCACAGTGCCGGCAGCTTGGCGGTTACCGCCTGCCGGACCGTGAGCCAGAGTCCGCCGAAGAAGAGGATCCCCAGGACGGCGCCCGCTGCAAAGGCGAGAAACATGGATAAGTAGTCATTCATCGGTTTGGTTGTTTTAATGCATTTCCTCGTCCTCCTTCTGCACCCAGTACCAGGCGATGAGGCCTCCCGCGATCACCCCGGCCATCAGGCAGGTGAGCGTCCAGGAAAAGGATTGGGGAAGCGTTTTATCCAGCCAGATTCCGAGCGCGGCCCCCAGCAGCGAGGGTACGGCTACCGACCAGCCCACCATTCCCATCATGCCCAGCCCGAACCACACGCCCTTGTGCTCCCGCAGGGCCCGCAGCTTGCGTCGCTCCCGTTTGGCAACCTCGTCCTGAAACGAATGGCCCGATGGTGGACTGCGGGGCTGCATTTAGTGGTTCAGGAATTTGTCGAAGCCGTAGATGAATCCCTTTTCGAGCCTTGCGATCACCGTAGTCGCCTCCCGTTCCTTTTCGTCGCTGCGGCCAAACTCACTGTTTACCAGCACGCTGAGTTTGCCCAGGTCCGTACCACCCACCGCGTTGCGCACCGACACCAGGACCTCCGGGCCCGCCTTCACCATTACCCCCTCATCCACTGCGAGGTAGTTCACGTCCTCCGCTTTGGTCCGGTAGGTGAGGATGCCCGGCACCAGCGCCGCGACACAGTCCAGCCGCTGGGGCAGCAGGCCGTAAGCGCCCTCGCTAGTTTCCATTACCACCTGACTCACGTCCGGGATGTCGGCAAATACCTTGTAGGGAAGTAGTATTCTGAGGTTCATGGGAAGGTAGTTTTAGGCGGTGGCGGGGACCGCGGGTGCAGGGGTGGCGGGCTTGTCCGGCTGCTGTACTTCGTCGATCGAGCCGATCATGTAAAATGCGCTTTCCGGGTAATCTTTAAACTCGTCCGCCAGTATGCGCGCGCAGCCGCCCAGGGCATCCGGCAGGCTGACCTGCTTGCCCGGGATGCCGCTGAATTGCTCAGTGGTGAAGAAGGGTTGGGTTAGGAAGCGCTCCAGTCTCCGGGCGCGGTTAACGACAAGCCGGTCCTTCACCGATAACTGTTCCATGCCCAGCATGGAAATGATGTCTTTGAGTTCCTCGTACTGCGCCAGCGTCTCCCGTATTTGCTGCGCCAGCTGGTAGTGGCGGTCCCCTACAATGGCTGGAGTGGTCATTTTCGAGTTGGACTGCAGCAGGTCGATCGATGGGTAAAGCCCCTCGCTGGCTTTCTTTCGCGACAGGGCAATGGAGGCGGAGAGGTGGGAGAAGGTATGCACCGCGGCGGGGTCGGTGAGGTCGTCGGCGGGCACGTAGACGGCCTGGATGGAGGTGATGGCCCCGGCGTCCGTATAGGCGATCCGCTCCTCGAGTTCGGCCAGTTCCGTTCCCAAGGTGGGCTGGTAGCCGAGGCGGGAGGGCATTTGTCCCATGAGTCCCGAGACCTCCATTCCCGCCTGAATAAAGCGAAAGATGTTATCGATCAGCAGCAGCACGTCGCGGTGTTCGTCGTCGCGGAAGTACTCCGCCATCGTCAGCGCGGCGTGGCCGATACGAAAACGTGCGCCGGGCGGCTCGTTCATCTGCCCGAAGAGCATGACCATATCCTTAAGCATTCCGGCCTCCTTCATGGCGTTATACAGCTCGTTGCCCTCGCGGCAGCGCTCCCCGATTCCGCAGAACATGCTGACGCCGTTGGTCTGCCCCACCATGTTGTGGATGATCTCGGTGAGCAGTACGGTCTTGCCCACGCCGGCGCCGCCGAATAATCCGGCCTTCCCCCCCCGTTCCAGGGGGATCATCACGTCGATGGCCTTGATGCCCGTCATGAAGATCTCGGAGCGGACGGCCCGCTTGGAAAGCGGCGG
>JBASAV010000026.1:0-1568 GCA_049650785.1 Lewinella sp.
GATCGGGGGTAACGGTGGTTTGCGTAGTGACTTCGGAAGACGCTGCCAGCAGGTAGCTGAAGCTGGGGCCAACGTAGAAATTGACATTGTCGCTTCCGAAGGTGGCCAGTAGTGGTAGGCTGATGTACTCGAAGCTGTTCCGAAATTTGATGTCGGTACGCACGCTCACCTGTTCGGAGGCGGGAATGGTGAAGTTGGCGTTCTTCTGCCCTCTCCGGTTCTCGTAGATCAGCTCCGCATTCAGATTAAACAGCGGCAGGTCGACCACCCGAGCGGTGACACCGAACTGATACCCGAGGGCCGGATCGATCGATTCAATTTTATCGCCGTTAAATTCTTCCGAACTCCCGTAGGTGCCCCCCAGGGTAACACCGGCTTTGATGCCGATCTGGGCGGTAGCGGACAGCGATAACAGGCAGGTAAAAACAAGGAGATATAACTTGGTGTGCATGATCGAGTAAATTTTTTGGGCGCCGGAGCGCAGGAGAAATCCTGTTCAGGAACCCGACGTTAAAACCCTGCTCGCAACGTGCACGTTCGCCGGGGTAGACCACCATTATCGGTAATGGTCGCACTGCCGCCAGTATCGGCCCTTACGTATCCGCCCCATGAAAGCTCCCCGTCGATTCCAACGTTCCCAGGCCCGCAACTCCGGTAAACCACCGGGACTGGACCGCCCCGCCGCGGATATTATCGGCATGCGGCTAAATAAGTATATCGCCCATTCCGGCGTAGCCAGTCGCCGCACCGCGGGGGACATGGTGAAGGCCGGCAAGGTCAAGGTCAACGGGGCTACGCTCGACAATCCCGCCTACCAGATAAAGGAAGGCGACGAAGTGGAAGTAGAGGGCAAGGTGGTGGCCCCGTCCGACCAGTTCGTCTACCTGCTGCTCAACAAACCCCGCAACGTGATCACCACCACCAACGACGAGCACGACCGCGCCACGGTCATGGACCTGCTGGATGATCCGGCCATCAAACACATGCGGCTCTTCCCGGTCGGCCGGCTCGACCGCGATACCACGGGCCTACTCCTGATCACCAACGACGGTGACGTCACGACCCGCCTCACTCATCCGCGCTTCGAGACGGCGAAGATCTACCAGGCTACCCTGGACCGGCTGTTCACCGGCGAAGACCTGGAAAAATTACAGGCCGGTTTCGAACTGGAGGATGGTTCCTTCAAACCCGACTGGGCCCGCTACAGCAAAGAGGATGACTTACTCAACGTCACCCTCGAAATCCACAGCGGCCGCAACCGCATCGTCCGGCGGGCCTTCGAGCACCTCGGGTTTACCGTTGAAAAACTGGACCGCACCTATATCGCCGGACTCACCAAAAAGAATCTTCCCCGGGGCTTCTATCGCTACCTGACGGAGGAGGAGGTACGTCGGTTGAAGTTCTTTCGTTAGTTTGCCTTTGGCGGGTTAGTGGCGCTGCGCGTTGGTGTTGCGCATTAGTGCTGCGCGTTAGTACGCCTTCGGCGGGTTAGTCCCGCACACCAACACGAGCGCAGCGAGTACTAAGCCGAAGGCACTAACCAAGCGCAGCGACCACTAAGCCGAAGG
>JBASAV010000027.1:0-4115 GCA_049650785.1 Lewinella sp.
CACCAAATCTTCCCGTCGCCAATTCCTACGCACCAGCAGTTCAGTAGCCGGTGGGCTGTTACTCGCCGGTCCGGCTCTCCAGGCCGCCCCCGCCATCCTAAGGCGGTACAACAAACCCGACTCGAAAATTAACGGCGTTCAAATCGGAGCCATCACCTACTCCTTCCGCAGCATGCCCGACCAGAGCGCGGAGGCTACGCTGGGCTACGTCACCGACGCCGGCATCAGTGCCATCGAGTTGATGGGCGACCCCGCCGAAAGCTTTGCCGGAGCGCCGGAAAGCACGATGGACCGTGGTAAGATGTGGGGCCTGATGCGGCGCCAGCGCGACGGTGAGCTATCCGAGGACGAGACCAAGGAGCTGGAAGAAATGCGTGCCCAGGGCGAAGCCTACGGGAAAGAAATGTCCGAATGGCGTGCCCAGGCGGATATGGATAAATTCCGTCAGCTACGCCGGATGTACAACGACGCCGGTGTTACGATCTACGGTTACAAGCCAAGCGCCTTCGGGGTGAACAGTTCCGACGAGGAGATCAACTACGGTCTCAAGGCCGCCAAGACCCTGGGGGCCAGCCACGTTACCCTGGAGCATCCAGGCAACGACGAGCATACCGCCCGCCTGGGTAAAATGGCCCAAAAACACGGGGTACGGGTAGCCTACCACGGCCATACCCAACAGACGCCCGACTTCTGGGATACCGCCCTGCAGCAAAGCCCCGCCAATGCGCTGAACCTGGACGCCGGGCACTACATCGCCGCCGGCTACGACCCCCGGGAGATCGTCCGCAGCAAGCACGCCAGCATCTCCAGTATGCACACCAAGGACCGGACCACACCCGCCAACGGAGAGAAGAATCTGATGTGGGGGGAGGGTGACACGCCCATCGGCGAACTGCTGTCCATGATCCAGCGCAGCAAGATGAACTTCCCCGCCACCATCGAACTGGAATACGACATTCCGGAAGGGTCGGACGCGGTAAAGGAAGTGGCGCGTTGCCTGGAATTTTGCCGGGAAGCGCTGTCGGCTAAGTAAGTCTTAAAGCACTACGACTTGTTGGCGTGCTGCTTCGTTCGATCGGCTTCAAAGATCCGTTCCGCCAGGTCGGCGTAGGTCGCGTAGAGCTCGTCACATTCCCGGTCGATATTAACATCGCCAATGGCGTTGCGCGATTTGGTCGGCTTGATCAACTCATCGCGGGCCTGCAATAGCTCACTCGCCGCAATGCCGGTGACCTGACTGACGCGCTCCGACCAGTCGGTTTTGGCATGATCAATGATATCCTCGTACAGTACGGCACAGCCTCCGTAGAGGTATAAGTTCAGCAGATTGGTCTTGTAGGTATCGAGGTAGATCTCTTTGAGCTCGCTAAAGGATCCTCCACTTTTAGCGATCGCGCTCATGGCGAAGGTATTGAACTGGCGTACGGTAATCAGCAGCCGCGGATCAAAACCGGCTTCCTTCATATGGATAGGTAGATACTGCGAAAGGGGAGGGTACTTGATGTAGTCGACCTGATCCAGGAGTTCCTTCATATTGGCCTCGATATTCCGCCGTTGGCGGGCGGCGAAGCTGTCGGAGACGGGCTGCGCCATGCGCGCCCGCTTGAGATATTTGTAGTTGTCAAGCATGATCTGGTGCTCGTAGTCGCCCGACCCGCGAAACCACTCCCGATCCCGGGGGAAACCGAAGTCGGCTCCTGCATTCGCCAGGATTGCGCAAAGAAGCGTGGTGCCGGTGCGTTTGCCGCCTGCGACGAGGTATTTCATAGAGATTGGTGGGTTGATAGTTTGGGGCGAAGAATAGGCAGACGATAAATTAACGTGCCTGGCCCGGTCAAAGATATGGATCGGCCGGGATTAGGATTCTGAGTGCGCACGGGGCGCTTTCTAAGCTTAGAATAGTTGCGTATCGTCCTCATTGTCTCACTGTGCGACAATAACGGTATATTGAGCCCTATGCGCACCATCCCTTCCCTCCTTGGTCTGTTGTTCCTGTTCGTAACCGCGGGCGTTTCCGCTGCCACCGTGGATACCATAAGTATTCCAAGTGCCGCCATGGGTACAACCTACAGGGCCGTAGTTGTGCTACCGGATACGTACACCGCGAGCGACACGGACTATCCCGTTCTGTACCTGCTGCACGGCGGCATCGGCCACTTCGACGACTGGGTCAAGAAGCTGCCCGATTCGACGATGCTTCCCCGGATCGCGGACGAGAACGGTTTCATCATTGTGATGCCGGAGGGGGAGGTCTTTAGTTACTACCTCGATAGCCCGGTGCTTCCCGAAAGCCAGTTCGAAACCTACATCATCGATGAAGTCGTCCCGACCATAGACGAACAATACCGAACAGTAGCCGGCCGTGACGGGCGCGTTATCACCGGACTTTCCATGGGAGGCTTCGGTGCCCTCTACCTCTCGGCCCGGCATCCCGATTTGTTCTGTGCCGCGGGCAGTATGAGTGGTGCCCTGAATACCGACCTGGAAGGCTGGAAACTGCCGGAGCAGGGAATGAAGGACGTAGGAAGCGGCTTCGCTTATATTTTGGGGCCAAAGGAAGGTAACGAGGAGGTTTACCGGGAGGCTAACGTACTGACGTACGACGACGCCATGGCTACTAATGACGTTGCCCTCACCTTCGATTGTGGCGTAGACGACTTCCTCATCGAGCCGAACCGCAAACTGCACCGCCTGCTCATTGAGAACGGTACGCCCCATAACTACGCCGAGCGTGCCGGCACGCATTCCTGGACGTACTGGGGAAACAGCCTCCCGTACCACGTGCTCTTCTTTCGGAAGGTCCTGGCGGATAAGGGGACCCTGGTGAAGGAATAGATCCGGTTGATAGGAGCACTACCAACATTCGAGCCGACGTAGCCGTCTGACGGGTAAATCGTCGTTATGGTCCGCAGCATATTCTTTCTTTTTCTTGGTCTTACCTGCTTATCCGGCTGTCGCAGATCGGAGATCGTGCCTCGGGCAAGCGATCCTAATGATGTATTCGTCGTGGGGATAGGTGGAGGTTTCTGCTTTCAACCGGCCTACAAGCTTGAGGGAGGCGAACTCTTTAAGAGTAGTTTGCCAGGCGTGCGAGTTGGTCATTCCGACCGTCCGGATACATTTAGCTGGATACTAATCGAAGATTCGGTGGCTACCGATAAGATCGTAGCGCTGCGGGCCGGGTTTCCCGCTGGCTCCCTGCACCCAGACAATCAGCGGTTAGGCTGCTCGGGTGCCTTTCAGGATTTATGTTGTTTCTTTTTGAAGCTACGCGGAAGTCAAGGGACCTACTTTACCTGGTTTTACGAGGAGGAAATGTTTCCGGCGGAGGTTGACCGGTACTTCGATCAGGTCAGTCAACTGCTGCAGGAGTTATCCGAGTAGATTAGCAAGGTTAATCCTTCTGCAGCCGCTTGACCAATCCCTGCAAAGTCAGCCCCTGCACCACGATGGAGAAGAACACCACGATGTAGGTGATGCCTAGGATCAAATCCTTACTCACCTCCGGAGCCAGGCTAAGCGCCAGGGCAATCGAAATGCCACCCCTCAGGCCACCCCAGGTCATGATGACCGCGGCGTTGTCCTCGAAGTGAAAACGGTGCTTTAGCGACTCCACCAGTAAGGTCAGCGATGCGAAGCGGGAAAGCACCACGATCAGGATAGCAAACAGGCCGGTGATGACGATAGCCGTAGTAAACTCCACCTGGACGATGAACAGACCCACCAGAAGGAACAAGACAGCATTGAGCAACTCGTCTACGAGCTCCCAAAATTTCACGAGATAATCCTGCGTGATGTCCGAAACGGCTCCGCGCTGCTGTACCCCACGGACCAGCATAATACCGCCAACCACCACCGTCAGTGGCCCCGAAATGTGTAAGCTATTGGCCAGAGTATAGCCGCCAATCACCATGGCCAGGGTGATGAGTACTTCGGTCTGGTAGCTGTCGATGGTCGCCAGCATGTAGGAGACCAATTTGCCTAGTAAGTATCCCAAAATGAGCGCACCGAAGACCTCCTGTAGGAACAAAAGCGCTACCGACCCAGCGGTGACTACCTCGTGCCCGTCGGACGGCATGGCAATGTTGGTCAAAATCAGGAAGACGACGTAACCC
>JBASAV010000028.1:0-4230 GCA_049650785.1 Lewinella sp.
CGTCTATCGTCCGGGGAGCGATGCGCACGTCAAAGAGCTTGGCGTTCTTCCGCATCAGCTTCCGCTGGCTCTTGGAAAAGCTAAAGCCCTGCAGGTCGACGCGAATCCAGATCGCCGAGTAAGGACGATTTTTAAAGAAAAGAAAGTGGGTGGTGAAGCTCGTTGACCCCAGACGGTACCATCCCGTTCCGAGGTGCCAGTCCAGGCTTTCGGGGCTTAGGGTGAAGGGGGTATTTTTGTCCGCGTAACTGAACAGCATAGGGCAAGTCGCCAAAGGGCGTTCACAATATCCGAATTAAATAGCTACAAATCGGTCACCCGGCCGCAGGTAGCCAGGTCACGGGGGTCATTGCTGGCTACGATCACCAACCGGTTACTAGAAAAGTCCCTAAGTTCATTGGCAAACCAATCCGCCGCGTTCGCATCCAGCGTGACCGTAGGCTCATCGAGGAGTAGCAGGGGAGTGTCGGCGTAAAGGGCCGTAGCCAGTAGGATACGCTGCCGCATTCCGCTGGAGCAATCCAGCAGCGGCCGATCCGCAAAGGCCGTTAGGCCCGTTCGTTCCAGGATCGAGGAGGCGGTCAGTCCGGGCAGTGCACGCTTGATTTCGTAGTGAAACGTCAGCATTTCCAGTAATGTCAACTCTTCGACAATTTCGAAGTAGGGACCCGTCCAGCTCACGTACTGGTACACTTTTTCCGGGGCGACCTGCT
This sequence comes from Lewinella sp., assembly GCA_049650785.1. Lineage (GTDB taxonomy): Bacteria > Bacteroidota > Bacteroidia > Chitinophagales > Saprospiraceae > Neolewinella. Next base: position 714 of record JBASAV010000028.1, read on the forward strand.
GCCCATTGAGCTCGAAGATCACCCGTCCGCGACTGGGGCTCAGCTGTCCGGCGAGCATACGCAGCAGGGTGGATTTTCCCGATCCGTTGCGTCCGCTGATACCGTACGTCTGTCCTCCCTCGAATTCCGTGCTCAGCTGCCGGATGATCCACTGTCGGCCGAAGCGCTTCGACACGTCCGCCAGCCGAATCGTCATGGGTCCGTTATTAGTTTCCATCATCCAGCGCCTGGAAGCTGCGGATGATCCCGGTCTTTTCCGTTGCGTTGATGAAGGAGATCACCTCATCGCGTTCCTCCGATACGGGCACCGAGGCTTCGATTTCGGTGACGGCGTTGGTGATGTTAAGCCCCTTCACGAAGAGGATCCGGTAAATCTCGTGGATGGCGTTGATCTGCGTAATGCTGAATCCTCGCCGCTGTAGCCCGATGCGGTTGACGCCGATGTAGCTAAGTGGCTCGCGCGCCGCGCGTATGTAGGGTGGCACGCTCTTGCGGACGAGACTTCCGCCGGCAATGAAGCTGTGGCGTCCGATGCGCACGAACTGCTGTACGCCGACCTGCCCTTCAATAATCACGTAATCCTCCAGTTCGACGTGGCCCGCCAGGTTGACGTTGTTGGCAATGACGATATTATCTCCGAGAATGCAGTCGTGGGCTACGTGGGCGTAGGCCATCAACAGACAGTTTTTTCCAATCCGCGTGGTGCCGGCGGCGGCCGTCCCGCGATTGACGGTGACGAACTCCCGGATCGTCGTGCCGTCGCCGATCACGGCCGTGGAAAATTCTCCCCGAAATTTGAGATCCTGGGGAATGGCGGCAACCACCGCTCCGGGAAACACACGTACGTTCTTCCCGATGCGGGCACCGCTGTAGATGGTTACGTTGGGCCCGATGTCGCTGCCCTCGCCGATCTCCACATCCTCCTCAATGGTAGTGAATGGTCCTACGGTTACGCCGGCGCCAATTTTTGCGTTTGGGTGGACGACGCTAAGAGAATGGATGGACATGAATACGTTTGATAAGTTGACAAGATATAGGGGTAGGGTAGGGCTTAGCTTCGTCGGACGATCTGCGCAACCAGGTCCGCCTCCGAAACCAGTTTATTACCCACGTACGCCGTTCCCCGCATCTGGCAAATGCCCCGGCGCACCGGCGCGATCAGTTCCATCTTGAAGAGCACGGTATCACCGGGCACCACGAAGTTTTTGAACTTGGCGTTCTCGATCTTCAGGAAGTAGGTATCCCAATTTCCCGGATCTTCCTGCTGTGTCAGCACCAGCAAGCCCCCTGTCTGGGCCATCGCCTCGATCTGTAGCACGCCCGGCATGACGTGATTGCTGGGAAAGTGGCCCTGGAAGAAGGCCTCGTTGAAGGTGAGGTTCTTCAAGCCGACGATGTGGTTGTCACTCATCTCGATGATCTTGTCGATCAACAGGAAGGGGTACCGGTGGGGCATCACCTCCAGGATCTGCTCCGTGGTGAAGACCGGCTCGTCGTTTGGATTGTAGCGGGGCCTGCCCTTTAGTCGGCGTTGCTCCAGGTAGGCCTTCTTCAGCAACTTGGTGAAGGCGACGTTCACCCGGTGCCCTGGTTTGGTAGCGAGAATACGGCCGCGGATCGGTACGCCGAGCAGACTGATGTCGCCCATCACGTCCAGCAGTTTGTGCCGCGCGGGTTCGTTGTGAAACTTGAGATCCAGGGTGTTCAGGATGCCCTGTTCGGTCACCTCGACGGTTTCCTTGCCCATTTTCTGGGCCAGCGCGTTCAACCGGGGCTGCGGAACGTGGCGGTCCGCGATCACGATAGCGTTGGTCAGGTCACCCCCGCGAATGAGTTCGTGCTCGAACAGTGATTCCAGCTCGTGCAGGAATACGAAGGTGCGGCACGGAGCGATCTCTTCGGCGTAGTCGTCGTAGCCGCGCAGGGTGGCGTACTGTTGTCCAAGGACAGGACTGTCGAAATCGATCATCGATACGACCTCGAAGCCGTCGTAGGGCAGGGCCACGATCTCCGAACCGGTGGATTCGTCGCGGAAGGTGATGGGTTCCTCTACGACGAAAAAATCGCGCGGGGCGTCCTGCTCGGTGAGACCGGCTTCCAGGATGCGTTCTACAAAGAGGCTGGCGCTGCCATCCAGAATGGGTACCTCGCCGCCGTCGATCTCAATAAGGACATTGTCCACCTGCAGGCCGGAAAGGGCGCTCAGCAAGTGCTCGATCGTGGACACGGTGGCGTCGCCGCTACCGAGCGTCGTGGACCGCTCGGTGCTGACCACGCGATTGACATCAACGTTCATCAGCGGTTGATCTTCGAGATCAACCCGTTTGAATTTGACACCGTGGCCCTCCGGGGCGGGCTTAAACACCAGGTTTACTTCCTGTCCGGTATGCAATCCGACGCCGCTCAGGGACACGGTATTGGCTATCGTACGTTGGTTCATATATACTATCGTAACGGGGGTCGGCTACATTCAGCCGGCCCATATGCGCGCAAAGATAGTATGTCAGGCCTGATTGTACCGGTGTGTGGGATCGCTGGCGCGGATGATGTGTTCGTTGGCTTCGTCGCTCTCCACCTCACCGTCACGTAAGCGGACGATGCGGTGGGCGTGCTCGGCAATGTCCGGTTCGTGGGTTACCAGGATTACGGTGTTGCCTCGCGACTGGATATCCTCGAAGATCTCCATAATTTCAATGGATGTTTTCGTATCCAGGTTACCGGTAGGCTCATCCGCCAGAATGATGGCCGGATTATTCACCAGGGCCCGCGCGATGGCAACGCGTTGCCGCTGACCGCCGGAGAGTTCGTTGGGGCGGTGATCCAGCCGGTCGCCCAGCCCTACGGAGGCCAGCACCTCGGCGGCCCGCGCCTGCCGCTCCCCCTTGCCGAAGCCCGCGTAGACCAGCGGAAGGGCTACGTTTTCAAGTGTCGTCTGCCGGGGCAGGAGGTTGAAGGTCTGGAAAACGAACCCGATCTTCTCGTTTCGGATGTTGGCCAATTCGGCATCATCCATCCGGCTGACGTCCCGACCGTCCAACCGGTAATCTCCGGATGTCGGCGTATCCAGGCAGCCCAGGAGATTCATCAGGGTAGATTTACCCGAACCGGAGGGACCCATCAGGGCTACGTACTCGTTGGTCTGTATCTGCAGGTCGATCCCGCGCAGGGCCCGGACCTCTGTCTGCCCCATGATATAGGTTTTGGTAAGCTTGGTGATATCAATGACGGCAGACATAGGGGAGATTTGTTAATGATTAATGACGCGGGGGACGCGGAAAAAGGACTGGTCACTTTCCGGAGCGTTCGCTAACGCCGTGGTGTGATCCAGGTGCCGGCCAACCTGGTCGGTGCGAAGATTCTGCTCCACGTCGGTGACGTAGCGCAACGGCTCCACCGCATCCAGGTCGAGCTCGTTCAGCTTCTCCACCATCGCCAGGATATTCTCCAGATCCACCCGAAGTTTATCTACTTTTTCGGGGGCCAGCGCCAGCTTTGACAGATCAGCCAGGCGTAATAC
>JBASAV010000029.1:0-2611 GCA_049650785.1 Lewinella sp.
CGAAGTAGTACAGCAGGCCTTCGTCCGGGGGAAGCGCCCGGTCCGTTTCGGGCAGGGCTCCGGGCTGGAGATCCACATCGGCGTAGCAGTATCCGCCGTAGGCCATTTCGTTGGTCGCGCAGTTGAAGATGGCGTACTCAAAGTCAATGTCCAGATTGAGCCGCTGTAGTTCCTGCTGCATGAGGTACTCCAGCCGTTGCGCGTTGATCTCGCTTTCGGTATTGACGATGAAGTAGTTGCTGCTGCGCTGCCGCACGATGTCGCGCTTTGGCAAACCCGCATTGTTTTCCGCCGCGAGCTGGCGGGCTACGCCGTAGAGCGCTAACTGGGCCTTCTGACTGAACTCGGTGTCGTTCAGGTTCCACGTGGTGGCCACCCAGTAGGTCTGCATCCCGATGATGCCGGCTATGGCCACGACGCCAAGAATGATGACCCGACTTATTACGTGGCGTTGCATGACGTGCAATTTGGGGCGCCGGAGCGCAGGAATGGCGTCCGTCCGGTAAGTTAACACGCCATTCACAAGCATGGGTCTACCTCGCGGGGTATTCCTCCCAGGTAAAGGACATCAACTTCTCGGACGTCGGCTCGCCGTCGAAGACCACGAAGCGGTACCGCGACACGTACGTTTCGCCCGGCGCAATGACAAACCCCTGTTCGACCACCGGCGTCACCGAGAGATAGGGCATATCGGGGTGGATACGGACGAACTGCGGTGCCCGGAAGTTGTCGGGATGGGGGATAACCGCCAGGCCGGCGGTACCGCCACCGTCTTTTCCATCGAGGGCGCCATAGATCGCCGTCCATGCCGGTCTGGTATGGTTCCCGCTTTCCCGGTCTGCGCCCGTGCTCGTAAGGAAGCGGGCCGGGGCGGAGAAGGTGGCCGTATCGGAGGCGTTCCATTCCGCGCTGCCGCGCACGCCTAATCCGCCGTAGGTGTACTGATCCAGGTAAAGCGTATCATCGGTTACGTTCGTTTGGGCGCTGCGCAGGTCCCAGATGTAGGGGTCCGCCTGATCGTACATCCGCACGCGCCAGTCCTCGCTTAGTACGGGACCGTGTTTCAAACTGACCTGCTCGAGCCGCGCGCGAAAGCCAGCCACGCCGGCCGAGTCGAAGGTTTCGAGCAGTTCGACGTGGCGGGCCGTGCCCGTTCCCTGGTGCTGGTTCCAGAAGTCGAGGTGCTCGCCACGAAAGGTAGTGCTGGTCCAGGCGGTGAAGACGCCGTGCTGGTGGGTGTGGCCCACCGGAAAATCATCCGTCACCAACCGACCCTCCGGGCTGTAAACCGGATGAATAAAACCGCTGCGAGTATAGTGGTCGGGGAGGCTGTCCGGAAGCTGCGGCGTGATGGCGTAATGGAGCACCGGCTTGCCGTCAATGCGGATGGTGACCTCGTCTTCCAGCGCGGTGAGCGCTATCCCGTCGTCGTCGCGGACGGATCCGCAAGCCGCCCACCAAAAGATTGCTACCAGGGTTAAGCCTGTGACTGTCCTCATCGGTTATCTTTATACCTCCGCACCAAAATAAGCTTACCGTGCAAGAATCCCCGCCCTCCTGCCCCATCCCGCGCTGGCAACTGTTGAAACAGGAACTGAAAAACGTCCGTCCGGAAGAATTCGATCGCCTGCGCTCCGGCGCAAAAAAGGGCACCTTGCTGGACGTACGCAGTGAAGAAGAATTTGCCGATTACCACCTGGAAGGAGCCCGCAACCTGAATTATCTGGGATCGGACTTCCTGGAACAGATGGATAAACTGGATCCGCAGGAGACCTACCTGGTCTACTGCCGTAGCGGTCGGCGCAGCGTGCGGGCCTGTACCCTGATGAAAAACGCGGGACTGAAAAATCTAATCCACCTCGACGGAGGTATCAACGCTTACTCCGAATGAAACAGGCACTGCTATTTTTTCTCGCGTTTGGCTTGTTCGCCTGTGGAGAATCCTCCGAACCCACCACGGCCGAACCGACCACGGATACCGAGATACCTGCGGCCGTGGCAGCCTACGGACAACTCTCACCCAAAGCGTTCGAGGAGATGATGGACGGAGAAAATGTCGTGCTGCTGGACGTACGCACGCCCGGGGAGACCCGTGAAGGGATGATCGAGGGGGCCGTCGAGTTGGATTTCCGCGATCCGGACTTTGCCAGCAAGCTTGCGGAGCTTGACAAGGAACCGACCTATCTGGTGTACTGTGCCGCCGGTGGCCGTAGCAATCAGGCCTGCGACATGATGACGGAAGCCGGCTTTGAACGAGTCTACAATTTAGAGGGAGGCTACACCGCCTGGAGCGGTCGCTGAGTTGAACATAGAGGTGGTTTCCAGGCTTAGCTTGATAAACCAAACATGGAAGACTGGCTGACCGCACCCTGGGACGTCCTGCTAAAAACGGCCGCCTCGGCCCTCGCTGTTTTTATAATTATCGTGGTCTACGTTCGTATTGCGGGCCTGCGGACCTTCGCGAAAATGTCGAGTTTCGATTTCGCTTCTACTATTGCTATTGGCTCCATCCTGGCCGCAGTGGTCATGAATACCGACACCTCGCTCATCAAGGGAGCGGTGGCTTTGGCTACCATCATTCTGTTTCAGCAGATATATACCAGCCTAAAAC
>JBASAV010000030.1:0-2915 GCA_049650785.1 Lewinella sp.
CGTCTATAGACAGCATTACCAGCGGGAAGCCCGCGACAGTCGCCGAACGGTGGTCTGGGCCACCGTTTTGAGTATCGGTCTGGCAATAAGTACCGCCTTGGTACTTTATAGACTGCTCATCATCGGAACGATACTATGAAGTTTATTCGGTTGATCGCCGTCGGTCTTATCTTCTTCTTTGCCGGACAATCCATTCACGCCCAACAGTACGACCGGGCCATCGGTCAGCGCTTCGGGTCTCCGCTCTCGGTCAGCTATCTTTTTTAAATGGCGATTTTTTTTGATGGGATCGGTAACGTCCGCGTCGGTCATAGTATAAAGGGATACACAACCTACACTATGAACCACATCCGCTTTACCCTCATCTTCTTATTTATCGCCTCCCTTACTGCCCTTTCCGCGCAGGACTTCAAGTCCGCGGCCGGGGTACGCCTGGGGTATCCATTCTCCCTGAGCTACAAGACATTCATTTCGGAGTCCAGCGCTTTGGAAGGCTACGTCGGCTTCCGCGGCTACAGTGGCGTCGCCAACTGGATCAGTGTAAACGGAGCCTACCAGATCCACAAGGACATTGAAGACCTGGAAGGCTTGCAGTGGTACTTCGGGGGCGGTGTCGGCGCTCAGTTCTGGAGCTACGACTGGGAGGCTTCCGGGAGCACCACCTTCAGCGTGTCGGGCTACCTCGGCGTGCAGTACACCTTTGCCGATACCCCGGTGACGGCAACCATCGACTGGGTGCCTACCTTCTTTATCGGTAATTCCTCCTATGGCGCATTCAATTCCTTCGGTGGAGGTTACGGCGCCCTGGCGGTACGCTACGTGTTGGGTCGCCCCTGATACCCCGAAGAACAGACACCGGCTATGCCGTGCGTAGACTATCCGTTACCTTGCGATTTGATTGCCCACAGTAACGCGATCGCTCCCGTCGCAACCCTAACGTATAGCCCCTATGCACACGCTCCGGTGTCTGTTTTTCTTCCTCCTCGTTCTCTGTCTGTCGCCCGCCGTCCAGGCACAGGATTTTGGATCCGCCATCGGCCTACGCTTCGGCTACCCGCTGTCGGTTTCGTACAAGAACTTCCTTAGCCGGACGGATGCCATCGAAGTTTACGCGGGTTTCCGGAGTTACGAGAACTACGGCTGGTTTAGCGTGAATGCCGCTTACCAGCGACACAACGATATTGCCGAGGTCTACGGACTACAGTGGTACTACGGTGGTGGCGCCGGCCTGCAGTTCTGGAATTACGATCTCCTGGACGAAAGCTCCGTTACCCTCGGCCTGTCGGGCTATCTCGGCTTACAGTACACCTTCGTCGATGCGCCGGTTACCCTCTCGCTGGACTGGGTGCCGACGGTATTCGTTGGCCGGAAATACGGCGGCGTCAATACCTTCGGTGCCGGTTACGGCGCCCTGGCGGCCCGCTACGTTCTTTTCCGCTAAAGGAAAGCATCGGCGGCCACGCCATCCGCTACCGCCAGTCCACTTCTGGTAAGTTGGAAGATTGCGCCCGGGGGCACCTGGTGCAGCGTGCCGGCGGTAAGGTGGCGGGCCACCTCCCGTGCGAAGTGGTCGGCCCGGTCCTGACCGAAGCGCTCCGTCAGGTCGTGCAGATCGATCCCCTCCCGCCGGCGCAGACCCGTCATGACGTACTCATTATAGCGGTCGCGCTCGCTTAGAACTTCTTCCCCAAACAGTAGGGGCCCGGCAGCCTCGTAGTCCGCGGGTGAGGTGATGTCCGGCCAGACACGCGCGTAGGAAGCGTTATTGCTGACGTTCCACCGTCTTCGGTCGGTACCGTTGAAGCTATGCGCGCCGGGACCTACTCCCAGGTAGGGTTCGCCGGTCCAGTATCCGCTGTTGTGGCGACTGCGATGGCCGGGGCGGGCGAAATTGGATATTTCGTAGTGCTCGAAGCCGGCCGATTCCAGGTGATCGATGAGCATATCGAAGTGACGGGCAAACTTGTCATCGTCGGTATCCGGCACGGCTCCGGAGGCTACGTGGTGCCCGAGGGCGGTCTTTGGCTCGACGGTCAGCGCGTAGGAGGCGATGTGATTTACGCCGAGACCGGTAGCGATACGAAGGTTTTCCGCCCAGGTTTCGTCGCTGGTGGTTTGTGCCCCGTAGATCAGATCGATGCTGAGGTCATCAAAACCCGCCCGGACGACCTTCTCCACCGCCGTACGGGCCTCGGTGGCGTTGTGCGCCCGGTTCATAAACCGCAGATCGGCCTCGTCAAAACTCTGGATACCGATGCTTAGGCGGTTGACGGGACTGTTCGCCAGCATGGCGATGGTCTCCTCATCCAGATCGTCAGGATTAGCTTCCAGCGTGATCTCGGTTTCTTTAAGACCTTCCCAGTACCCCGCCGCGCGGATTGCCCCAAAAAGGCGATCCAGCTCTTCCGCCCGTAGAATCGAAGGCGTCCCCCCACCAAAATAGATGGATGATACTTCCCCCGCGGACAATTCGTTACGCCGGATCCTCAGCTCCCGCACCATGGCTTCTACTACCGCTCCCCGCTGCTTCAGATTGGTGCTGAAGTGGAAATTGCAGTAGCTGCAGGCTTGTTTGCAGAAGGGAATGTGTAGGTAGAGCACGGGGGGATTGGCGATTTTTGGTTGCTGAAATTTGATTTTTGATTTGCGTGGCAGCTCGCTTCGCTCGTGCGTGCCAACGAAGATTTTTTGCGGCGGAGCGCAGGTATTTTAGCCGTTTAACAACATCCAGCTCGTTCCGGACGACCAACCATGTTAAATCGGTGTCAGCTCCCTGGTCCGCCGATCGGTAGCACGTCTCCCCAGGGGGCGGGTTGGCTGGGAAGTCTTTGCCGCCAGGGGACGGCTTGGTGGGGTAGGGTAGTGCTTTTTCATGTCGACCCGTCGGCGGACCAGCTATCGCTGGGCAGACGACT